>CAUBHZ010000125.1 GCA_958435885.1 uncultured Intestinimonas sp.
AAGGTGAAGGAGCCGGACTTGTTGATGGCGGCGGAGACCACCTTGTCGCCGGGGCCCTTCTCCACGGGGATGGACTCACCGGTGAGGGCGGACTCATCCACGGAGGAGCTGCCCTCGGTGACCACCCCGTCCACGGGGATGGAGGCGCCGGGCCGGACCAGGATGAGGTCGCCCACCGCCACCTCCTCCACGGGCACCTCGGTCTCCACGCCGTCCCGGAGGACGGTGGCCGTCTTGGGAGCCAGGTCCATGAGGCGGCTGATGGCCTGGGAGGTCTTGCCCTTGGACCGGGTCTCCAGGAACTTGCCCAGGGTGATGAGGGTGAGGATCATGCCGGCGGACTCGAAGTAGAGGTCCATGGCCCAGTGATTGACCCGCTCCATGTCGCCGTGGCCCAGGCCGTAGCCGATCTGGAAGATGGCGGCCACGCCGTAAATCACGGCGGCGGCGGAGCCCACGGCGATGAGGGAGTCCATGTTGGGGGCGCCGTGGAAGAGGGTCTTGAAGCCCACCCGGTAGTACTTGTCGTTGATATACATGATGGGCAGCACCAGCAGGAACTGAAGGAAGGCGAAGGCCAGGGCGTTCCGACTGTCGTGGAAGAAGGCGGGGAGGGGCCAGCCCATCATGTGGCCCATGGCGATGTAGAAGAGGGGCACCAGGAAGCACAGGGACACCAGGAACCGGCGCTTCATGCCGTTAAGCTCCTCCTCCATCTGTTTGGCGGCCTCGGCCCGGGCATCCACCCGGGCGTCGCCCTTGCTGGCTGCTGCCTGGGGCAGGGCACAGCCGTAGCCGGCGGCGTCCACGGCAGCGATGATGGCCTCCGGGGACTCGGCGGCGGGGTCGTACTCCACCGTCATGGAGCCGCCCAGCAGGTTCACGTTGACCTCGCTGACGCCCTCCAGCTTCCGCACCGCCTTGTCCACGTGGGCGGAGCAGGCCGAACAGGTCATGCCCGTCACGGTAAACTTTTGTTTCATAAATACCTCAGTCTTTCCATGTAAGAAACCTATAAATAGAGGAAAATGCGTTTAAGTCAGAGCCAGCCTAAAGCCCAAAGTTCTTTTTGCTTCTTTTTCTTTCAAGAAAAAGAAGGCAAGAAAAAGAACAGAGAACTACTTCAAAATCTTGCCCAGCATGTCCACCAGCTCGTCGATCTTCTCCTCCCGCTCGGCCTGGGTCTGGGCGGTGTTGACGCAGTGCTTCAGGTGTGCGGTGAGGATCTCCTTGTTGGCCCGGCCCAGCATGGCCTGGGCCGCCATGACCTGGGTGGAGATGTCGATGCAGTACCGGTCCTCCTCCACCATTTTGATGATGCCGTCCATCTGTCCCCGTGCCGTCTTCAAGAGCCGGAGCACCGTCTTCTGATCTGCCATCATGGCCGATCCCTCCCATGTGAGATGGTTCTAAGAATACCCCCCGGGGGTGGGGGGTAGCCTTATAATACCCCCCGGGGGTGTTCCTGTCAAGTCTTTTTTGCGCTGCGAAAGCAGAGCAGAATGGGCCATGTGCCCCTTTCAGCGGCACGGCCATGAAATGTCTTGCCATTTTTTCTGTGCTAGTGTATTATTTATATAGAACACTAAGACACAGGGAGGGGAGCTCCATGCAGTTCAGCAACAGCGTACCCATTTACCTCCAGGTCATGGAGGACATGAAGCGGGAGATGGTGACGGGGGGTCTGCCAGCGGGGAGCCGGGTGGAGTCGGTGCGGGCGCTGGCGGCCCGGTACGGCATCAACCTCAATACCATGCAGCGGGTGTGTTCCGAGCTGGAACGGGAGGGCCTGCTGGAGACCAGGCGGGGGGTGGGCTCCTTCGTCACCGGGGACTGGGAGCGGCTCTCCGCTCTCCGGGAGGAGATGGCCCAGACTCTGGCGGTGGCCTACCTGAAGGGTATGGCGGGGCTGGGCTTTTCCCGGCTGGAGGCCGCCGAGCGGCTGAGCGGGGAGGAGGGAGACGGTGGACAGTCTGCTGGAAGTCAAAGGGCTCTGTAAGTATCTGGACGGGCAGATCGTGCTGGGGGCGTGCAGCTTCTCCCTGGCACCGGGCCACATCACCGGACTGCTGGGTCCAAATGGGGCGGGAAAGTCCACCCTGCTGCGGACCATCGCCGGGCTGTGGCGGTCCGACGGAGGCGAGATCTTCCTCCACGGGAAAGCCATCACCCGGCGGGACCGGCCAAAGGTGGCCTATATGGCCGACCACACCCTGCTGCCCCGGGACCTGACGGTGCGGCAGGCCGTCCGGTGGTACCGGGACCTCTTCACCAGCCTGGACCTGGACCGGTTCCGGGCGGTGTCGGGGAACCTGCCTGAGATGGAGCCGGTGTCCCGGCTGTCCAAGGGCCAGGCCGAGCGGCTGGACCTGGGCCTCCTCCTGGCCCGGGACGCCGACCTCTATCTGCTGGACGAGCCTCTGGGGGGCGTGGACCCGGTGGAGCGGGCCAAGATCCTGTCGGCGGCGGCGGGGGTCATGGAGGACCACAACGCCCTTCTCATGGCCACCCACCTGGTCCACGACATCGAGCCCATCCTGGACGATGTCCTCTTCCTCCGCTCGGGCTATGTGGTCCTGTCCGCCTCCGCCGAGGGGCTGCGGCAGCGGGAGGGCGTGTCGGTGGAGGAGAAGTACATGGAGGTCTTTGGAGGTGGCGGTCGGTGAAGGGACTGTGGAACAGCGCCAAGTGGGAGCTCCGGGAGAGCGGGTTACTGCGCGGGCAGACGCTCTTTTTTCTGGGACTGTGGCTGATCTATGACTTTAACGCGGCCGCAAGCTGGAACGGCAGCGGAGTCCCGCTCCTCCTGAGCCTTCATTTGGTCACATTTGCCAGCCTGGCGGTGTACCGGGGACTGAAGTGGCCCTTTACCGGCAGCTTTGACCTGGAGCGGACCAGCGACAGGCCGGCCTGGCAGCCGGTGCTGGGCCGGACCCTGGCCTGGACGGTGGTTATCGCTGTGGGTGTGGCTTTGCAGCAGGCCGCTTTCCGGCTCTGCCTGGACGAGATGAGGGATGTCTGGCCCAGGATCTACCACGACGGAGCGGAGCGGGTGGCCCGGCTGGAGTCCTGGACCGGCTGGGTTCCCTACCTGGTGATCGCCGGGGCGGGAACGGCGGCCTATGTGCTCTCTCTCACCGTGACCCTGTGGTGCCGGAGCGGGCGGTTCCGGCACCGGGCCACCGTGGCCAACGCCGCCGTCTGGCTGTTCGCAGTGGCGGTCGTGGCTTACCTCGCATTTCGGACCATCCCTCTGAGCATCTCCATACCTGCCTGCATTCTCATTTGTCTGCCGGTGAGCATCTGGCTGCTCACTTATAAAGTGGAATAGACAGACAAAGACCGCCGCGTATCCCTTTCGGGCATACGCGGCGGTCTCATTCAGGTCTGCTTTCCGGCGGTGGTGTCCCGGAACAGGAGGGAGATGCACCACACGGCGGCAAGGCCGATCAGGGTATAGATCACACGGCTGATGGCACTGCCGGAGCCGCCGAAGAAAAAGGCCACCAGGTCAAAGCCGAAGATCCCGATGCTGCCCCAGTTGAGCCCGCCCACGATGGCCAGGATCAGGGCGATCTTATCCACGATCACGGAAAAAACCTCCTCATTTTGGTATCCGGGTCTTAGGATAGCCAAAATGGGGAGGTTTTATGCAATCGTCAAAAAAACGGGTTTACAGCAGGGATTTGGGGCCGAAGCCGTGGGCCAGGAGCTCCCGGAGGGGGAGCTTTACGTACTCATGGTCGCCCCGGGCGATGAGGCACTCCAGGTCAGGGGCGAACTCGAAGAGAAATTGGCGGCAGGCGCCGCAGGGCCAGCAGTAGTCGGTGGAGTTGCCCACAATGGCGATGCGGACGAAGTCGTCCCGGTGCCCCTCGCTGATGGCCTTCACCGCGGCGGTGCGCTCGGCGCAGATGGTGGAGCCGTAGGCAGCGTTCTCCACGTTGCAGCCGGTGAAGACGGTGCCGTCGGCGCACTCCAGGGCGGCGCCCACGGGGAAGTGGGAATAGGGGGCGTAGGACCGGTCCAGCATGGCAAAGGCC
Source organism: uncultured Intestinimonas sp. (assembly GCA_958435885.1). The sequence continues at coordinate 4,044 of CAUBHZ010000125.1, forward strand.
CGGTCCACCAGTTCCCGTTCTGTCATGATAAGACCTCCCATCTGAAATGTCACTGGATATGGACGTGGTTGTTGATGTGGTTCATGCAGTAGCAGTAATAGCCGTTGCACTTCGAGCAGTAGCGGAATTCCATGTTTGGGTCGTCGGCGTCGGTGATGCCGCAGACGGCGCACTTGTGGAGGTAGCCCTTCTCCTTTTTGGCCTCCCGAGTGGCCCGTTTGAAATTGATGGTCTGCCGGGAGTTCTGGTGCTGAGCCCAGCGGAGGGTCCGGCGGGTGAAGTCCCGGAGGAAGGACCAGAAAAAGAGCACGTAGTTGAGAATGGCCACCAGAGGCAGCAGCGCCCCCACGAAATTGAGATTGATCAGGTTGAAGAGGACGGTGAGGCCGAAGAAGGCGGCGTCGATCCACGCCAGCCACTTGACCTTGACGGGAATAATGAAGAAGAGGAGCACCCGGAGGTCGGGGTAGAGGGTGGCGAAGGCGAAGAAGAGGGAGAGGTTCAGGTAGGTGGCGCTGGTGCCGCCGGCCAGGAAGCCGAAGATGATGTTGAAAAGCACCCCGCAGGAGTAAAAGACGGTGAATTTGACGGTCCCCCACTCCTGCTCCAGACTACGGCCGATCCACCAGTAAAAGTACAGGGAGAGGACCAGGGTAAAGGGCTCATAGCTCAGGGGCACGAAGAGAAAGGTGACCAGACGCCAGAGCTGGAAGCGATGCAGGATGGCGGTGGGGGAGAAGTAGAGCATGGCAGAAAACATGCCGTTGCTGAAAAGGTCCATGAGATAGACCAGAGCGGTGCCCACCACCAGAATGGTCATCAGATTCGGAATGCCCAGTTTGGGGTGTTTGTAGCAGAAGCGGTCCAGCCAGCTGTCCACGGAGCGCATGAGGGAGCCTCCTTCAAATGAGATGGATTCGTGTGCAAAGTATTTTACCCTCTTTCCCGGGGGAAGTCTATAAGAAATTGTGAATTTTCCTCTTTATGCCGGCCGGAAGCGGATTTGCGGGGGTACTTGACAACGCACGGGGAGGTGCTATAATAAGAGCACAACTACATAACCTTATCAAGAGTGGCGGAGGGAACGGCCCGATGAAGCCCGGCAACCTGTGGGAGACCGCAAGGTGCTAAATCCGGCGGCAGTGTTCGAAAGATGAGGGTAAGATCTCGTGCGCTCCGTCGGTTGGAGCGCTTTTTTGTTGCCGTTTTCCGCCGTGAAAGGGAAAAAGAAAGGAAATGTGTACTATGAGCCACCGCGTATTTACCTCCGAGTCCGTCACCGAGGGACATCCCGACAAGGTCTGCGACCAGATCTCCGACGCTGTCCTGGACGACATCCTGGCCAGCGACCCCCACGCCCATGTGGCCTGCGAGACCTTCACCACCACCGGCATGGTGGTGGTCATGGGTGAGATCACCACCAGCCACTACACCGATATCCCCTCCATCGTCCGCCGCACCGTGGAGCGCATCGGCTACACCGATCCCGCCTACGGCTTTGACTACCGCTCCTGTGCCGTCATGACCGCCATTGACGAGCAGTCCCCCGACATCGCCATGGGCGTCAACCAGTCCTATGAGGTCCAGCAGGGCGGCGACAGCGATCCCCTGGACCTGGTGGGTGCCGGCGACCAGGGCATGATGTTCGGCTACGCCTGCGACGAGACTCCCGAGCTCATGCCCGCTCCCATCTCCCTGGCCCACCGGCTCACCCGGCGGCTGGCCCAGGTCCGCAAGAGCGGCGAGCTCAAGTGGGTCCGCCCCGACGGCAAGAGCCAGGTCACCGTGGAGTATGACGAGGAGGGCAAGGTGGTCCGCTGCCCCGCCATCGTGGTCTCCACCCAGCACGACCCCGACATCGGCCTCAAGGACCTGCGGGAGGCCATTGTAGAGACGGTCATCAAGCCCATCATCCCCGCCCAGTACATCGACGCCGACACCAAGTTCTTTGTGAACCCCACCGGCCGCTTCGTGGTGGGCGGCCCTGTGGGCGACACTGGCCTCACCG
>CAUBHZ010000126.1 GCA_958435885.1 uncultured Intestinimonas sp.
GTTGGACTCGCCGATGAACCCGGCCACGAACCGGGTCTTGGGCCGGTCGTAGATCTCCCGGGGGGTGCCCATCTGCTCGATGACGCCGCCGTTCATGACGGCGATGCGGTCGGACATGGTGAGGGCCTCCTCCTGGTCGTGGGTGACGTAGACGAAGGTAATGCCCAGCTTCTTCTGGAGCCGCTTGAGCTCGATCTGCATCTGCTTGCGCAGCTTCAGGTCCAGGGCACCCAGAGGCTCGTCCAGCAGCAGCACCTTGGGGTTGTTGATGAGGGCCCGGGCGATGGCCACCCGCTGCTTCTGGCCGCCGGAGAGGGCGTCGGGCTTCCGGTTTTCATAGCCGGTGAGCTGCACCAGGGAGAGCATCTCGGTGACCCGGCGGCGGATCTCGTCCTTGGGCACCTTCTTGATGGTGAGGCCGTAGGCCACGTTGTCAAAGACCGTCATGTGGGGGAAGAGGGCGTAGTTCTGAAAGACCGTGTTCACGTCCCGCTGGTAGGGCTCCTTGTTCTCCACACGCTCCCCCTGGACCTTGATGATGCCGGAGGTGGCATCCTCAAAGCCGGCGATCATCCGCAGGGTGGTGGTCTTGCCGCAGCCGGACGGCCCCAGCAGGGTCAGGAACTCCCCCTCCTGGATCTCCATGTTCATCTGCCGCACCACCAGATTGGAACCAAAACGCTTTTCCACATTGATCAGAGATACGATACTCTCCGGCATGGCATCCCCACCTCATTTTTAATCAAAACCACAAAAATCGCAGAGATTTTATGGGGTTTCCTCACCATTTTTCCAGTCGTCTGCATCATAGCATACTTTTTTCATAATAGCAATGGATTTTTACAGATATGGAAAAATTAAATCATACCAATTCAAGGTTTTGAATATTAGTTTTGGGGATTTCCCGGTGTTTTCCCGGACTGAAGTCCCACCGGAGGGCCCTCAGACAGGAAAAATTGGTCTGAAACCAAAATCTCTTATCTGTAGGTGCCCTTTCCGTTGCGCCGCGACCCCGGCTATGCTATGATAGAGAAAATACCAATTCAGGGGGGAACGGACATGCAGGAATATCGGCCCCGGCCCAGCGCCCGGGCCCGGGAGCTGCTGGAGGGGCTTCTGGCGGACCACCGGCTGCGGCCGGGGGACCGCCTCCCCTCGGAGCGCAGCCTCAGCGAGGCCTGGGGACTCAGCCGCACCACCCTGCGCAGTGCGGTGGCCCTGATGGAGCAGGACGGCCGCCTGCTGTCCCGGCCGGGGGCGGGCACCTTCGTGGCGCCGGAGAAGTACACCCGGAGGCTGCAGGGTCTGCTGTCCATGAGCCAGTCGGCGGCGGAGCAGGGCCGGAAGGTGACCACCCGGCTGCTGGAGCTGCGGCGGACGGAGTGCGACAAGCACCTGGCCCGGCGGTTCAACCAGGTGCTGGGCTACCCGCTCTACAAGATCGTCCGTCTGCGTTCGGTGGACGGGGAGCCTCTGATGGTGGAGACCTCCTACATCCCGGCCCAGCGGGTCGCGGGGCTGGAGGGCAAGGATCTGGAGCACCACTCCCTCTTCTCCGTGCTGGAGGAGGACTTCGGCATCCTCCCCGTCCAGGGCGAGGAGAAGATCGGCATCACCTACGCCACCGCCGAGGAGGCCGAGCTCATGGGCATTGAGAGCGGCTCCCCCCTCTTCTGGATCGTCAGCATGACCTACGACCAGACGGGGCAGCTCATGGAGTACTGCCGGGGAGCGGCCCGGCCGGACCGGCTGCGGATCACCACGGTGATGGAACGTCTGGGAGAGGAGGGGGACAGCCATGAGGCGTGATGAGCCCATCGGACCCAAGTCGCCCCTCTACCTCCAGCTCCGGGAGCTCATCCGGAGCAAGATCGAAAACGGGGAGTACCTCCCCGGCACGGCCATCCCCTCGGTGGGCGCCCTGGCGGAGACCTACGGCATCCACCGCCTGTCGGTGCGCTCGGCCATCTCCGCCCTCATCGGCGAGGGCCTTCTGAAGAGCGTCCAGGGCAAGGGCATCTTCGTGGTGGGAGAGAAGCTGGCCCAGGACCTGGAGACGGCGGGGGGCTTTGAGCAGACCCTGAAGGAGTCGGCCCAGCGGTCGGAGACCCGGCTGCTGCTGAAGGCGGCCCGGACCGCCGGCACCCTGTACGCCGGCTACCTGAGCTGTCCGCCGGAGAAGCCCCTCTTCTATGTCAAGCGGCTGTACCTGCTGGACGGGGAGCCCCTCTCGCTGGAGGAGGCCTACGTCCCCCAGGACCTGGTGCCCAACCTGCCCGACGTGGACCTGAACGTCTTCACCCTCCATCAGGTGTACGCCTTTTACGGCATCCGCCTGGCCCGTGGGGAGCAGAGCCTCTCCATCTCCCGGCTGGACCCGTCAGATGCCCGGCTGCTGGACGCGGAGCCCCACTGGGGCGTCCTCACCCTCCAATGCGTCAACTACGACGACAGCGGTCGGGCGGTGGAGTTCACCCGCACCCACATCCGGGGGGACAAGTGTGAGCTCAACGTCCACTTTCACCGGTGACACCGGTGCGGAAAAAGCAAGCGGTCCCTCCGGCGTCTGAGATGCCGGAGGGACCGCTTTCATAATTCAGATCGGAGCCGGTCTTACTCGCCCACGTCCATGCCTTCCAGCTCCTCCATCTCCCGGACCTCCTCAGGCTCGGGTCCCACGGCGCCGAAGCACAGCCGCTGCACCACAGGCTGGAGGGGTTTCCGGATGACGGCCATGATCCTGCCCACCACGATGGCGGTGATGACGGTGCCCTCCCGGATGCCCAGCAGGCCGTGGAGGAAGACCAAGGACACCAGGATGCTCAGCACCACGGCGGAGCAGTCCACGACCACCTTTACGTTATGGAAGGGCCGGCCCAGCTTGTGGGCGATGGCCATGGTAAAGCCCTCCATGGGCATGGCCACCAGATCCACCTCCATGTAGAGGAACACGCCCAGGGCCAGCAGCAGGAAGCTGATGACCAGCATGGCCAGCTGCCCGGCGTAGGTGGGCAGGGCGAAATCCCCCAGCAGCCACTTGGCAAAGTCGGAAAAATATCCAAAGATGGTGGAAAAGATGATCTGGGTCAGGTTGATGATGCGGAACTCCCGCCGGAGGATGAGGATCTGCAGGACGATGTAGGCGCAGAACACCGCGATGACACAGGTGCTCAGGGCGCTGCCGGTGACCAGGCTGATCACATAGGGCAGGGAGGTCACGGGCGAGACGCCCAGATTGGAGTTGACGGAGAAGGCCACGCCCATGGCCATGAAAAACAGGCCGACAATATAGATCACGACGCGGAGCGCCCACTGGGCGGGGGTGCTTTTTTTCATAGACAAACTTCCTCTCTTTCCTGATCTGCCCGGCGGTGAATGCGGACACGGGCCGGTCTCCGCTTCCCTCAGATGGCAAATATGTTCATTGAACTTGTTCATATATAGTCTAACACCACCTGGAAAATGCGTCAATAGTCTCCAATCCCCTGTTTTGCGGCCACCGCCGGGCGTTTGGGAGAAAGAGGGCACTTGCGGACCCCGCTCTTTTCCTGTATAATCCCTGGTGCAGAAAACCGATCCGTATCGAGGTGGCGACATGGACACTGAGAACAAAAGCAGACGGCAGCTCCAGGCAGAGCAGACCAAGGACAAGCTCTTCCATGCGGCGGTGGAGCTCCTGACGGAAAAGGACTTTGACGACATCACCATCCGGGACATCGTGGCCCGGGCCCAGGTATCCATCGGTACCTTTTATAATTACTACTCCTCCAAGATGGAGGTCTTCTACGAGACCTACCGCATCGCCGACCAGTACTTTGCCGAGACGGTGGCGCCTCTGCTGGTCCAGGGGACGGCGCTGGAGCGGATCATGGCCTTTTTCGACTACTACGCTCACTACTCCAGCGACCTCACGGACCTGCGGATGACCAAGCTGCTCTACAATCCCGACAACTCCCTTTTCAGCCGGGACCCCCATCAGGGCATGGTCGCCGTGCTCATCGGGATCATTCAGCAGGGTCTGGACGACGGAACGCTCTCCGGCGGCGACAGCGCCGAGGAGATCGCCGAATACCTGATGATCTCCGTCCGCGGCCTGGTCTACAACTGGTGCACCCGCGACGGCACCTACGATCTGGTTGCCGCCGTGCAGAAATTTGTCCACCGCCTGTTGGCCTACTACCTCTCCCCCGCCGGAGAACATACGAAATCATAGCCCGAGACGTTCGGACGCCCGGAAGCATCCAGCTTCCGGGCGTCCGCTTTTTTGTGCCGTCTCCCATCTTTTTCTATTCAGTGACATTTGTCCTCCTACTAAAGACTATTTTTCTCGTTTTGTCGCTGTATGCAGGATTGTATGGTTTTTCTTGCTGTTCTAACGGAAAAATCCGTACAAATCAGGGGACAGTCAAAAAAATATGCTATTTCTCCGGAAAGCGGCTTGCATTTTCTCTGACACATTGCTATAATAAAGCAACGGCTGTGGACAATCGTTCTCAATGTAAAGACAGTTTGTCTCACCCGGCAGAACGGATAAGGAGGAACCAGCAACCATGAAAAAGTTTCTTGCATTCGCGCTTTCCTGCTCCCTGGCCCTGACGGCCCTGGCCGGCTGCTCCAGCACGCCGCCCTCCAGCGCCGCCCCCGAGACCGGCAGCCCCGACGCCTCCGCCCCCGCCGCCCAGAGCGGCGACAAGGTGGTCCGCATCGGCGTCTTTGAGCCCTCCACCGGCGACTCCGCCTCCGGCGGCAAGAAGGAAATGCTGGGCATGCAGTACGCCAACGCCGAGACTCCCACCGTGGAGGTGGGCGGCGAGACCTACACCGTGGAGCTGGTCTACGCCGACAACGGCTCCACCACCGACAAGGCTCCCACCGCCGCCTCCCAGCTGGTCAGCGAAGGCGTGGCCCTGGTGCTGGGCTCCTACGGCTCCGGCGTGTCCATCGCCGGCGGCCCCATCTTCGGCGACGCGGGCATCCCCGCCATCGGCGTCACCTGCACCAACCCCAACGTCACCGCCGGCAACGACTACTACTTCCGCATCTGCTTCCTGGACCCCTTCCAGGGCACCGTCCTGGCCAACTTCGCCAAGGATAAGTTCAGCGCCACCACCGCCTACTGCCTGGGCGAGGCGGGCAACGAGTACGACCAGGGCCTGATCGCCTACTTCGAGCAGGCCTTCACCGCCGCCGGCGGCACCGTCATCAAGGACTCCTTCCCCACCAACAACTCCGACTTCAACTCCTACCTGAACAAGGCCAAGGACCAGGGCGCCGACGTCATCTTCACCCCCGTGTCCATCGCCTACGCCACCCAGATCATCACCCAGGCCGCCGATCTGGGCATCACGGCCCCCTTCCTGGGCTCCGACACCCTGGACGACAACATGGTCCTGGAGGCCGCTAAGGGCACCGACGTGCAGCTCTACGTCTCCACCTTCTACCAGGAGGGCGGCGACCCTGACTTCGACGCCGGCATCAAGGAGTACATCAACACCGCCGACGGCGCCCTGGAGGCCAACGGCGGCAACGACACCATCGCCGCCGTGTCCGCCATGGGCTACGACGCCTACTACGTGGCCCTGGAGGCCATCAAGGCCGCCGGCAGCGTGGAGCCCGCCGACATCAAGGCCGCCCTCTGGGACGTGACCTATGACGGCGTGTCGGGCCACATCGAGTTCGACGACACCAACGGCGACGCCGTCCGCGACACCGCCTACATCAAGCACTCCACCAACGACGGCGCCTGGGAGCTGGAAGGCGTCCAGACCGTGGCGGCGGAGTAAGGAAGTTCTGTCTCTGAACCACAGGCAGCATATGCGCTTGGCGGGGACCTCCGGGTCCCCGCCAAGCCTCATATTCCCGACCTTGTCAGGCTGCCTCGAAAGGGGCTTTGACCACGCTCTTTTCGAGACGGCCTGGCATCAAATCTGGCATAGGGGAGGACATCCCATGGAATTTTTCATCTCCACCCTGCTCTTCGGCATCTCGGTGGGCGGGCAGTACGCCCTCATCGCCATCGGCTACACCATGGTCTACGGCATCCT
>CAUBHZ010000127.1 GCA_958435885.1 uncultured Intestinimonas sp.
GGCCAGGCCCAGGATGGCCAGAACGATGGCGCCGACGATGATGGTTTCCATAGAGAAGAGCCTCCTTTCAGAGATGGTATGAGGTGATTCAGGTCCGGACGGCGTCCACGGCCCGGAGCCGGACGTCGTCGCCCTGGTAGCCCTTGCGGAAGAGCAGGTAGATGAGGGCGGCCAGGCAGAGGATGGCGGCCACGGTGCCGGCACCAAAGCTCACCTGACCGGTGATGAGGCCGCCAAACTGATAGACCATCAGGGAGATCACATAGGCGAAGCCGCACATGTAGCCGATGGCGCCCAGGGTCCACTTGGGACTGTTCATCTCCCGCTTGATGGCGCCCATGGCGGCGAAGCAGGGGGCGCACAGCAGGTTGAAGAGCATGAAGCTGTAGGCGGTGATGCCGGTAAAGTCGCGGGCGATGTTGCCCCAGATTTCGTTGCCGTTGTCGGAGAGCTCGCCGGCGAACTGGTAGAGGACGCCGAAGGTGCCTACCACGTTCTCCTTGGCCACGAGGCCGGTGAAGACGGCCACTGCGGCCTTCCAGGAGCCGAAGCCCAGGGGGGCGAAGAGGAAGGCGATGCCCGAGCCGATGGTGGCCAGCAGGGAGGTGTTGTTGTCCTCTACGGCCTGGAGAGCGCCGTCCACGATGCCGTAGCCCTGGAGGAACCACAGCAGCACGGAGGAGAGCAGGATCACGGTGCCGGCCCGCTTGATGAAGGACCAGCCCCGCTCCCAGGTGCCCCGGAGGATGTTGACAGGCTTGGGGATGTGGTAGGCGGGCAGCTCCATGACGAAGGGGGCGGGGTCGCCGGCAAAGATGCGGGTCTTTTTGAGAATGATGCCGGAGATGACCACGGCGGCCACGCCGATGAAGTAGGCGGAGGTGGCCACCCAGGCCGAGCCGCCGAAGAGGGCGCCGGCGAAGAGGGCGATGATGGGCATCTTGGCGCTGCAGGGGATGAAGCCGGTGGTCATGACGGTGAGCTTGCGGTCACGGTCCTGTTCGATGGTGCGGGAGGACATGATGCCGGGGACGCCGCAGCCGGTGGCCACCAGCATGGGGATGAAGCTCTTGCCGGAGAGGCCGAAGCGGCGGAAGATCCGGTCCATGATGAAGGCGATGCGGGCCATGTAGCCGATGTCCTCCAGGATGCACAGCAGGAGGAAGAGGACCAGCATCTGGGGCACGAAGCCCAGCACGGCGCCCACGCCGGCCACGATGCCGTCCATGACGAGGCCGTAGAGCCACTGGGCGATGACGGGGGTGCCGTCGGCGCCCAGGAGGAAGCCGTTGAGGAAGTTGGGCACGATCTCGGCGAAGAGGACGTCGTTGGCCCAGTCGGTGGCCCGTTTGCCGATGGAGATGTCCCAGTTGCCCATGGAGACGGCGTAGACACAGAACATGATGACGGCAAAGATGGGCAGAGCCAGGATCCGATGGGTGACGATCCGGTCGATCTTGTCCGAGGTGGAGAGGCCGGTGCGCACCTTCTTCACGCAGTGGTCCATGACCTTTGAAATATAGGTGTACCGCTCGTTGGTGATGATGGACTCGCTGTCGTCGTCCATGGCCTCCTCACAGCCCTTGATGAGGGCCTCCAGACGGGCGGAGGTGTCGGCGGAGAGGGTGAAGCCGGCCATGACCTTCTCATCCCGCTCGAAGAGCTTGATGGCATACCAGCGCAGGGAGTCGGAGGGGACCACATCCTTTACCAGTTCGGAAATGGCGGAGAGAGCCTCCTCTACCGGCTGGGCAAAGGTGTGCCGGGCGCCGAAGGGCTCCTTGGTCAGGGCCAGTGCGGCGGCCTTTTCGGCGGCTGCCATGCAGCCATCGCCTTTGACGGCGGCGGTCTCCACCACCGGACAGCCCAGGGTGGCCGAGAGCTTGGCGGTGTCGATCTTATCGCCCCGCTTCCTGACCACGTCGATCATGTTGAGGGCCACCACCACCGGAATGCCCAGCTCCAGCAGCTGGGTGGTGAGGTAGAGGTTGCGCTCGATGTTGGAGGCGTCCACCAGGTTGAGGATGACGTCGGGGCGCTCCCGGGTCAGGTAGTTCCGGGCCACCACCTCCTCCAGGGTGTAGGGGGACAGGGAGTAGATGCCGGGCAGGTCCATGATGGCCACATCCTTGCGGCCTTTGAGCCGGCCCTCCTTCTTCTCCACGGTGACGCCCGGCCAGTTGCCTACGAACTGGGCGGCGCCGGTGAGGGCGTTGAACATGGTGGTCTTGCCGCAGTTGGGATTGCCGGCAAGGGCGATGGTGATAGACATATCGATTGATTCCTCCTCTGCGGGAGCATCCCGCTGACAAATTCAGTCTTTGAAGGCTGGTTATCTTTTGCTAACTCAAACACAAAATGGATGGGCGGTCTCCCGCCCGTTCTGTGCGCTCACTGCACCTCGATGCACTCGGCGTCGCCTTTGCGGATGGACAGCTCATATCCGCGGACGGTGATCTCCACGGGGTCGCCCAGGGGAGCGACCTTGCGGACATAGACGGTGGTGCCCTTGGTGATGCCCATGTCCATGATGCGCCGGCGCAGGGCGCCCTCGCCGTTGAGTCGGGTCACCTGCACGGTCTGTCCCACTTTGACGTTTCTCAGGGTCACGATGGTTTCCTCCTCTCCTTGCTCTTACACCAGGATGCGTCCCGCCATGCTCTTGCTCAGGGCAATGCGGGTGTCCTTGACGTTGACGATCAGGTTTCCGCCCATCTCGGAGATCACGGTTACCTCTCCGCCCTCCACAAAGCCCAGGCTCTCCAGAAAGCGGCGCGTGTCATCTCGTCCATTGATCTTTTTTACCCGGTTAGCAGAACCGGAAGGGGCCATAGTCAGGGGCATGATAACGATCACCTCTCCTTAATAATGCCGCCGTGCACAGATAATACGGCGTTTGGTTAGCTGTTACTAACTATCTGACGACGGATAGTTTACCATTGCTAACCGCTCCTGTCAATACCCCGGGAGGAAAAATTCTCCGCAGGGGGACCGGGGGACCTCCCCTTGTGTCCGGAGCGGGAATGTGCTAAAATATAACAATACCATCTGCCCGCGGCCGAGCCGCGGGGACAGTCTGACCGGGAGGGGAGCCCATTGAAGATCCAAGAATCGGCGGAGGACTACCTGGAGGCCATCCTGGCCATCCGGGAGAAGAAGGGGGCGGCTCGCTCCATTGATGTAGCCCACCATTTGAACTATTCCAAGCCCAGCGTGAGCCGGGCCATGAGCCTGCTGCGGGAGAACGGCTATGTGACCATGGACAAGGATGGACTGTTGGACCTCACCGACGCGGGGATGGCCATCGCCTCCCGGATCTATGAGCGCCACCGGTTCCTCACCGAGTGGCTCACCACCCTGGGTGTGAGCCCGGAGGTGGCGGCGGAGGACGCCTGCCGCATCGAGCATGACATCAGCGAGGAGACCTTTTCCCGCCTGAAGGCCCACATCGCCCCCAAGGAGCAACCGTGATCCTCTGCCCGCCGGATGCCGGCGGGCAGAATTTTTTTGCCTGACCCCTTGACAGGGGCGAGACTCGTGTGGTATTCTCCAGATGGTTAGCAAAAGCTAACTAGCAAGAAGCCGGGGAGCACGTCCCCGTTTCTTTTTCAGACTTGGTTAGCGACTACTAACTGCAAGAAAAGGAGAAGACCGATCATGGAACGGACCTTGGATCAGATCCTGGCCTATCACTGCGCTCCGGCGCTGGCGGGCCTGAAGCCCTCCAACCTCGTCTCCCTCTCCCGGGAGGAGTTTCCCGACCTGGAGGAGCGGCTGGAGGAGTACCGGCGGCTCTTTGCCCCCAGAGGGGTGGCCTTCCGCACAATGTGCGGCTGCGGCCGGAACGTGCTGCTGCTGGTCTACCGTCCGGCGGAGCTGGAGCGGACCCTGCGGGCGCCGCTGTCGGCGGCCCTGCTGGAGAAGGACGGCTACGGCACCGGGGAGGACCTGGCGGCCATGCTGGACCGGCTGGGCCGGAGGCTCCGGACGGAGGGGGACTTTCCCCATGAAATCGGCCTTTTCCTGGGCTATCCGCCGGAGGATGTGGCGGGCTTCCAGCGCCACCGCGGCCGCAACTGCAAGCTGTGCGGCCACTGGAAGGTCTATTCCGACGTGGAGCGGGCCAAGGCCCTGTTCCGGCGGTATGACCGGTGCCGGGAGCACCTGTGCGCCCGGCTGGCCATGGGCATGACCCTGGGCCAGGTCTTCCGGGCGGCGTGAGCCCATTTACGATCGTACATAACACGACTACAGTTCAAAAATGACACAGGAGGGAAATTATCATGAGCAAGATGACTGTGATTTACTGGTCCCAGACCGGCAATACCGAGGCCATGGCCAAGGCCATCGCCCAGGGGGCGGAGGCAGCCGGCGCCGAGGTGAAGCTGCTGACGGTGTCCGAAGCCACAGAGGCCGACGTCACCGGCAGTGACCTGGTGGCCTTCGGCTGCCCTGCCATGGGTGCTGAGGTGCTGGAGGAGGACGAGTTCGAGCCCTTCTTCACCGCCGTCGAGGGCAAGCTCTCCGGCAAGAAGACGGCCCTCTTCGGCTCCTACGGCTGGGGCGACGGCCAGTGGATGCGGGACTGGTGGGACCGCGCGGAGCGGGACGGCGCCGTGCTCTACGGCGGCGAAGGTCTGATGATCAACGAGACGCCGGATGACGAGGGTCTGGAGCGCTGCCGGGCCTTCGGCGGCGGCTTCGCCGGCGCGTAAGGAAAGGAGGCGGCAGGAATGGGCATGTCTGCGGCGGCCACACGGTATCTGCTCACCATCTATCAGCTCAGCGGCGAGGGCGCGCCCGTGCGCTCGGTGGACATCTCCCGGGCCCTGGGGGTCTCTCCCGCCAGTGTGGTCCATATGATGGGTGTGCTGAGCCAGGAGGGCCTGGTCAGCAAACGGCACTACGGCCGGGTGCAGCTCACCGGGGAGGGCATCTGGGCGGCCAATCAGCTCTATACCAAGTGCATGCTCCTGGAGTCCTTTCTGGCTGAGGAGCTGGAGGTGGACGAGCGGGTGGCCCGCCGGGACGCCATCGCCTGCCTGTGCAGCCTTTCGGAGGAGAGCATCGAACGGATCGTCCGGCGGGTCCTGCCGGACAACGCCGTCATTCTGCGGGCCGTGGGAGAATAACGGTCCACGTTACAAAAGCAGCGCGCCGGTGAACAGAGGATCTCTGTTCACCGGCGCGCTTGCTCATTTCAGAAAAAGGAGAACGAATCTCATGTCACCGATCTTGTGGGCGGCGGGGGGCACAGGCTTTACCTTCCTGATGACCACCCTGGGCGCCGCCCTGGTATTTTTCTTCCGCAAAAGCGCCACACCGGCGCTCCAGCGGATCTTTCTGGGCTTCGCGGCCGGCGTCATGACGGCGGCGGCCGTGTGGTCCCTGCTCATCCCCGCCATCCGGGAGGCCGAGGCGGCGGGCGGGCCGGGCTGGGTGCCGGCGGCGGGAGGCTTTCTCCTGGGTGTGGGCTTCCTGCTGGGGCTGGATGTGCTCCTGCCCCACCTCCACCCCGGCAGCCGGGAGCCGGAGGGCATGCCCACCGGCCTGAGACGCACCACCCTCATGGTGCTGGCGGTCACCCTTCACAACATCCCGGAGGGGATGGCGGTAGGCCTCAGCTTTGCCCTGGCGGCCCAGCACGGCGGGGATGAGGGCCTCTATGCCGCGGCCATGGCGCTGGCCCTGGGCATCGGCGTCCAGAACTTCCCCGAGGGGGCGGCGGTGGCGCTGCCCCTGCGGCAGGAGGGGATGGGCCGTTGGAAGGCCTTCCTGTACGGGAGCGCCTCCGGGGTGGTGGAGCCCATCTTCGGCGTCCTCACGGTGCTGGCTGCGGGGAGCATCGGACCTCTCATGCCCTGGATGCTCTCCTTTGCCGCCGGCGCCATGCTGTACGTGGTGGTGGAGGAACTCATCCCGGAGGCCCATCTGGGAGAGCACTCCAATGCGGGGACCCTGGCGGTGATGGCCGGCTTCCTCCTCATGATGGTCCTGGACGTGGCCCTGGGGTGAGGCCAGTCAGTCCCGGTGGTCCTCCAGCA
>CAUBHZ010000128.1 GCA_958435885.1 uncultured Intestinimonas sp.
CTCGCCCCGGGTGATGTTCTTGTCGGGCTGGAAGAGAAGGCCGGCGCTGGACTCCACGCCCTGGATCACACCCATGTCATGGAGGTAAGTGGTGTAGAGGTCGGCCCAGTGGGCGGTCATATCCGCAAAGGGGCTCTGGTAGGTGGTGGAGCCGTCCTCATTGGTGGTGGGAAGGATGTTGTAGGAGCCGCGGCCCACGTTGCCGCTCTGGTCCGCGGCGGTGACGGTGAGGCGGTGGAGCTTGCCGTCGCTGGCGGGGAGGGTGTAGGTCAGGGTGCCGGTGGACTGATTCCAGGTGAAGTCCACGCTCTTGCCGTCCAGGGTCAGGGTGATGGCCGACTTGGCGAAGTCCTTGTCCACGTTGTCGGAGACGTAGCCGGTGAGCTTGCCGTCCTGGGCGGTAACGGTGACGGTGGGCACGGTCTCATCGGTCAGGTCCTCGGTGGCGGTGGTGAACTGATCCAGATAGATGGTGCCGATGGCCTTCTCGCCGCCGCCGTAGACCACGGTGAGACCCCGGAGGGAGGCGGCGCCCTCAGGCAGGGCGGCGGTCAGGTGCTTCCAGCCGGTGAAGTCCAAGGCGGAGAGGACCACGTCGCTGGTGGCGCCGTTGCTGTCGGCGATGGTGGCGGTGAGGGTGTTGCCGGAGCCGTCGCCGTAGACCCACATGCTCAGGTAGCGGTCGCCGGCGGGGATGGTGAGGGCGGCGCTCAGGGAGGCGGAGCCGGTCTCACCGGCGCTGTAATCCACCCGGGCGCTCTGCTTGCCGTAGCGCACCAGGTCGCCGGAGGTCTCCCGATTGACGACGGCGTTGGACGAGCTGGTGAGGGCGGCCAGACCGGCATCGGTCTCGAAGTCGTCCAGGGTCTGGATGTGGCCGGCTACAGTGATGGGGATGGTGACGTAGGTGCCGCCGGCGCTGACGGTGAGGTTGCCGGTGGCGCTCTTGGTGCCGGCGGTGAAGACACCGTTTTCATCCACGGTGCCCACGGCGGGGTCCACCGACCAGAGGTAGCAGGTGTCCTGGCTGGTGAGGGAGATCTTCTTCCAGACTGCGCTGGCGGTGAGATCGATGCTCTCCTGGGGGTCCAGGGCGATGGAGGTGACGGGGGCGCCGGTGGCCTGGTTGGTCACCGAGATGGAGTCGGGGCTCTTGACCACGGTGATGGAGGCGGTGCCCTCTGCCCGGCCCGAGGAGGCGGTGACCTGGGTGGTGCCGCTCTCACTGCCGGCGGTGAAGACGCCGTTTACGTCCACGATGCCGTCGCCGTTGCGGATGGACCAGGAGACGGTGGTGCTGTCCGAGAAGGCATAGCCGTTCTCGTCCACGGGGGTGGCCTTCAGCGCCACCTGGGCGCCGGAGAGGACCACCGAGTCGTAGGGGGTGACGTAGTAGTGGTCCAGCACTCCGTTGGGCTTGAGGCTGGAGACGAGGAAGATGCCGTTGCTGACGGTGCGCAGGCTGCCGTCGGAGGGGGAGTTGAGGATGGACATGGAGGAGGCGTCGGGCAGGGTGGCGCCGATGGTGGTGGAGCCGCCGCCGTCCAGGGCCACGGCCTCCACGCAGCCCAGCTCAATGAGCCGCTGGGCCACCTGGGTCAGGGTGGCGCCCACGCTGTAGCCGGACTGCCGGCCGTCGATGGCGTAGAAGATCACGCTGCCGTCGGCCTTGATGCCGATGGCGGTGCGGGGGTTGGCGGTGGAGTCGGTCTGGGGTCCCACCTGGCCGTTGGTGACGATCTTGTAGTAGCCGCCAATGGCGGTGACCACGTTGTTCCAGCGGCTGTCGGCGGCGGTGACGTCGATGCTCACCTGGTCGCCGGGCTTCAGGGAGGACACCTGGCCCAGCAGCCACTCGTTGTTCTGCTTGTTGACGGTGAGGACCAGCTTGCCCTCGGGGATCTGGATGGAGGTGGTGGAATCCAGCACCTGGTCCACGGTGCACACCAGACGGCCGCCCACGGTGAGCTCGTCGGAGAGGACCAGGGAGCCGGTGACCTCGTCCACCTCACGGGTGCCCTCGGCGGGGGCGGCGGTCTCCAGGTTCTGGGAATCGGTGGCGATGTCGTCGGAGGACGCGGCGCCCGTGTCCGGCGCCTCCGCAGAGGCTGCCGCGGCGGCCTCCGAAGCGGTGCCGTCGGTGTCGGTGACTTCCAGGTCCACGTCCACGGTCTCGCCCACATTGGAGGTGACGGGAGTGAGGATCACGTCATAGCCGGGGCTGGTGTGCTGGGTGGTGGTGCTGAACTCGTCGGTGTAGAGGTAGAGGCCGCCCTCGTGCTTGCCGTCGGCGGCGGTGCGGGTCTTGTTCACGTCGGTGACCCGCATGGTGGAGCCGTTGAAGGTGGCGGTGACGGCCAGGTCGGGCTTGCCGATGAAGGCGGTGCCGTCGGGCAGGAAGCCCACGGCGTAGTAGCCGCCGGAGGTGGTGCGCAGAACGCCGTCGCTGATGATGACGCCCAGGGCGTTGCCGGTGGACAGGTCGAAGAAGTCGCCGTTGACGCCGCCCACGACCCGGAGTCCCTGGGCCTCCAGGGACTTGGCCATGGCGGCCAGATCCTGCCGGGACATGAGCTTGTCCCCGTAGACCACCACGGGGGAGATACCGTCGGCGGGGGAGTAGGAGATGTACCGCTCGGTGCGCAGGTCGGACTTGGAGTTGCTCCAGAAGACCTGCTCCACCAGATCAGAGCCGGGCGCCAGGGAGACGGTTCCGCCGTGGAGCTCGTCGCCCAGGGCGATGGATGCGGATGCGGTGGGGGAGAGTCCCACCAGAACGGCCAGGGCCAGCGCGGTGGCCCGGATGCCAAATCGTTTCATGCTGTTGCCTCCAAAAATCATCGCAGGGTGAAAGGGAACGGGATCGGCCGCTGGACGGCCCATCCATGATAGGTATAATCCTAACACAGCCCCCCTTTTTTGTAAACGGCAGAGGCTGGGAAAAGCTGTCGTTTTGCTGCCGGGAAAACCAATGTTAGGAAAAAGTTAGAATGGCGGCGGGGGAAACAAAACCCCGGCAGACCGGGTCGCGGCGGTCTGCCGGGGGCGGCGGGAACGGTGTTTGATTTCAGGGGTCAGGGGGCGGTGGGGGTGGCGGGGTCTGACGCACCTTGGGCAGGGTGGTCTCCAGGGTGGCGCTCTCCTGCCGCTCCAGCAGCTCGCCGATGAGCTGGTTGGAGATGAGGAAGCCGATGGGGGTGAGCCGCCAGCGGTGCCCGTCCCGGGCGGCCCAGCCGTTGTGCTCGTACTCGGCCAGCTTGGCCTCGATGGGATCGAAGTTCATAAAATATTCCCGGCGGTACTCCCACTCTTCGATGCCCCGGGTGGTCCGCAGCCGGAGCATCAGGTACTCCCCGGAGCGCTCCCGCTTGGGGATGAGGTCGTCGGAGTCGATGATGGGCTTGCCGCCCAGGACCCCGTCGATGTAGCCGTCCAGGTCCCGGAGGAAGGAGAAGCGCCGGCCGCCGAAGTCGGAGTGGGCGCCTGGCCCGAAGCCCAGGTAAGGCCGGGTGAGCCAGTATTTGAGATTGTGCCGGGACTGGAAGCCGGACTGGGCGAAGTTGGAGATCTCGTACTGGCGGTAGCCGGCGTGCTCCAGCCGGGCCACCATCCACAGGTACATGTCGGCCTGCATGTCGTCGTCGGGGAGGACCTCTCCACGGGAGACGCGGGCGCACAGGGGGGTGCCCTCCTCCACCTTCAGGCCGTAGCCGGAGATGTGCTGGGGCTGGAGGGCGATGGCCTTCTCCACCGAGTCCTGCCACCGGGCCATGTCCTGGCCGGGCAGGCCGTAGATCAGGTCCAGGGACAGATTCTTAATCTTTGCCTCCCGGATGGCGGCCACCGCCTCCTGGACCTGCTGGAAGGTGTGGGGCCGGTGGAGGGCGGCGAGCTCGTCGTCGTGGGCGGACTGCATCCCCAGGGAGATGCGGTTGACCCCCGCCCGGCGGAGGCGCACCATGCTCTTCTTGTCCACGCTCTCGGGATTGGCCTCCATGGTGATTTCGGCGTTGCCCGCCACCTCAAACTTCCGGCGGATCACAGAGAGCAGCTCCCGGATACGCTTTTCCCCGTAGCAGCTGGGGGTGCCGCCGCCAAAGTAGATGGTGTCCACCAGATAGCCCTTGGCCTGGGGGGCGGTCTCCTTGATGTGGGTCAGCAGAGCCTTCTGGTAGTCATCCATGCGCTCGGTGCGGCCGGACAGGGAGTAGAAGTCACAGTAGTCGCACTTGCTTTTGCAAAACGGTATGTGGATGTAGAGGCCCAGCTGCTTTCCCATGGCGGTCCCACCTTATTATGGAATCGGTTTATTTGATTCATTATACCGCGATTTTGGTCCAATGGCAATGAAGGACGGGTAATTTCCCGGAGAATGTAAAATAGGCTTGACAAAGATGTAAAGCATGCTATACTAAAAACGTAAAGTGAACTATACATAACAGAGAGGAGGGGAGGCCATGCGCAACCGGATCGCCGAGCTGCGGCGGGAGCGGCGGATCACCCAGGAGGAGCTGGGGGCGGCGGTAGGGGTCACCCGGCAGACCATCATCTCTTTGGAGAACGGCCGCTACAACGCATCGCTGCTGCTGGCCCACAAGATCGCCCAGTACTTTGACCTGACCATCGAGGAGCTCTTTTTGTTTGAGGAGGATGAGACATGAGAGAACGTATAAAAAAACTGTGGTCCTGGACGGCCTTTCTGGGGGGCATCGTCCTGCTGGCCGCCGCCCTCTGGCTGGATGAGGGCGTCCCCAACTGGGTCAACGGGCTGCTGTGCGGCTTCGGCGGAGCGGCTCTGGGAGCGGGAGGCTCAGGACTGGCCGTGGGCTGGATCACAAGATGCCTGCCTCCCAAGGAGCGGGCGGAGGTGGTCCTGGCCGAGAACGACGAGCGGAACGTGGCCATCCGGGAGAAGGCGGCCCGGGACAGCTGGTACTGGACGGGCTGGCTGCTGTGGGTGCCTTTCGTGGCGTCGCTGGTGCGGGGAGAGAGCCTCTTCATCGCCCTGACCGCCGGGGTCATTGTCCTCCACAACGCCTTCCTGCTGGTGAACATGGCCCGCTGGTCCAGAAGGATGTGAGGCCATGGGCGTGGAAAAACAGATCCGGCGGGTGAGTATCACCGTGCCGCCGGAGCGGGCGGGGCAGAAGGTGGACACCCTGCTGCGGAAGGAGCTGGGCCTCTCGGGCACGGTGATCCGGCGGATCAAGTGGCTGGAGGACGGCATCCTGCTGGACGGCGAGCGGGTCTTCACCAGCCGGCGGGTGGAGCCGGGGCAGGTGCTGACGGTGCGGCTCTCTGATCCGGAGCGGCGCAGCGGGGTGGTCCCGGAGCCGGGCCCCCTGGACATCGTCTATGAGGACGGGGACATGCTGGTCCTTAACAAGGCGCCTGGGGTGCTGGTCCACCCCGGCACCGGCCACTTTTCTGATACCATCGGTAATTTCCTGCTGGATTATTACGACCGGACCGGGGTGGAAGCCGACTTCCACCCGGTCCACCGGCTGGACAAGGGGACGTCGGGGCTCATGGTGGTGGCCAAGCACCCCCATGCCCAGGAGGTGCTGAAGAACCAGCTCCACACGGCGGAGTTCCGGCGGATCTACCTGGCGGTGTGTCTGGGGGGACCGGCGGAGGAGCGTGGGACCGTGGACGCCCCCATCGGCATGGCGGAGGGCTCCATCGTGGCCCGGGCGGTGCGGCCGGATGGCCTGCCCGCCCGGACCCACTACCGGGTCCTGGAGCGGCGGGGGGACCGCGCCCTGGTCCGCCTGGCGCTGGAGACGGGGCGGACCCACCAGATCCGGGTCCACATGGCCTACCTGGGCTGCCCCTTGGCGGGAGACTTCCTCTACGGCACGGAGGACAAGAACCTGATCTCCCGTCCCGCCCTCCACTCGTCGGAGCTCACCGTCCGCCAGCCCGTCACCGGGGAGGTACTCACCTTTACCTGCTCTCTGCCGGAGGATATGGTCCGGCTGATGGGGCCAGAAACATAACAGGCAGCGCCCGTCCCTC
>CAUBHZ010000129.1 GCA_958435885.1 uncultured Intestinimonas sp.
ACTGATGCGCTAAGTATACCGGTTCCCCCGGTCCCTGTCAAGACCCAGTTTCCACTTTAACACTTTTTTGTGGTAAATAGCCGGTGGGACTTCCCTTCCGCCCACCGCCCTTTATGCACTTTTTCCCAGGCAGATCACTTGCCCCAAAAGGCCCGGATCTCCTCGCTGCGGGCCAGGCCCTGGTCATAGCCGTCCTTCCAGAGGGCCCGGATCTTGTCCAGGTCCCGCTCCACCCGGGAAAAGCCCTGGGTGCTCTCTGGGGCGATGAGGAGGACCTTCCCCTCCTTCTCCAGCCGGAAGAGCTCCTCCCGGCAGGCGTTGTACCGCTCCGCCCGGGTGCGCATGGTCTCGCAGAAGTTGGGATAACGATGGTAGCGCAGGTCGATGAGGCGCTGGAGCTTCTCCGGCTGCCGCCGGTAGCTCCGCTCCCGGGTCAGGACCACCACCACCCGGTCGCAGCCCATTTCGAAGGCCCGCCGGTAAGGAATGCCGTCTGAAGAGCCGCCGTCCAGGCAGGGCATGCCGTCCAGCCAGAAGATGGGGAAGAGCAGCGGCATGGCACAGGTGGCCTGGAGGAGCAGGAACCCTTCATCCCGCCGGGGCACCGGCAGATACTCCGCCTGGCCGCTCTTCAGGTTGGTCACCACCGCCTCCACCTCCCCGGGATAGGCGGCAAAGGTATCGTAGTCAAAAGGTATTAACTCGTTGGGGATGGTCTCGTAGGTGAAGCGCAGGCCGAAATAACAGCGGTTGGAGGGGATCAGCAGGTTCCGCAGCCCCATATAGCGCTTGTCGTTGGCATACTTGGTCACGATCTGCAGGTTGCGTCCCTTCTGACGGGAGACGTAGCTCACCCCGTAGGCGATGCCCGCCGAGACGCCGATGACATAGTCGGGCAGAAGGTCCGCCTCCAGCAGCCCATCACAGACGCCGCTGGAAAAAATGGTCCGGAGCGCCCCGCCCTCCAGCACGATGCCGGTCTTCATGGTATCACTTCCTTACGGCGTATTATACGCCCCTTCTCACCCAAATGTAAAGCCGTCCGCCGCCCTTGCGCCGGCCGCCCCCTTTGATTATAATAGGAGGGAAACCACCCGCCCAGAGGATCGCTCCCCGGCGGGTCCACGAAATGGAGGCACGTTCATGCTCAAAGGACGTTCCAGCGGCCTGCTCCTGCCCCTCTTCTCCCTGCCCGGCGACTACGGCATCGGGACCATGGGCAGCGGCGCCCGTCAGTTCATCGATTTCCTCGCCCAGGCCAGGCAGCACACCTGGCAGATCCTCCCCCTGGTGCCGCCCGGGAGCGGCGACTCCCCCTACATGTCCCCCTCCGCCTTCGCCGGCAACCCCTGGCTGCTGGACCTGGAGGAATTCACCCAGCGGGGGCTCCTCACCCAAGAGGAGCTGAATACCGCCCGTTACCCCGACCCGGACCGGGTGGACTATGACTGGCTCCGGAAAAACCGGCCTCCCCTGCTCCGCGCCGCCTGGCGCCGGGACACCGACACCGCCGCCCGGGCCGCCTTCCTGAAGGAACAGGCCGACTGGCTCCCCGACCACGCCCTCTTTTCCGCCATCCACGAGAAACTGGGACTCCCCCTGGACCAGTGGCCCCACGACATCCGATGCCGGGAGCCCGAGGCCATGGCCCGCTGGCAGGCAGAGCTCTCCGACGAGGTGGACTACCAGGTCTTCCTCCAGTACCACTTCTTCCGTCAATGGAAGGAGCTGAAGGCCTACGCCAACCAGAAGGGCATCGCCATCATGGGCGACCTGCCCATCTACGTCTCCGCCGACAGCGTAGAGGTGTGGGCCCAGCCCCAGCTCTTCCAGATGGACGCCGACTTCGTGCCCACCGCCGTGGCGGGCGTCCCCCCCGACGCTTTCTCCGACGTGGGCCAGTACTGGGGCAACCCCCTCTACGACTGGGCCGGACACAAAAAAGAGCTCTTTGCCTGGTGGACCCGGCGGCTCCGGAACGCCGCCCTCCTCTACGACCGGCTGCGCATCGACCACTTCCGGGGCTTCCATACCTACTGGGCCATCCCCGCCGATTCCAAGGTGGCCAAAGACGGCAAGTGGGAAAAGGGTCCCGGCCAGGCCCTGCTGGACCATTTTGCCAAAGAGGTGCCGGAGCTGGAGCTCATCGCCGAGGATCTGGGCGTCCTGGACGACGACGTGTGGCAGTTCATCCACAACTCGGGCATCCCCGGCATGAAGATCCTGGTCTTCGCCTTCGATCCCGACGGGGAGAGCTCCTACCTCCCCCACAACTGCCCCAGAGAGTCGGTGGTCTACACCGGCACCCACGACACCCCCACCTTCGTCCAGTGGCTCTTTGACGAGGCCAGCCCCGCAGAGCGCGACTTCGCCTCCGACTACCTGCGGCTCCGGGCCGACGAGGGCTTCGGCTGGGGCGCCATCTGCGGCGCGTGGATGTGCCCCAGCGCCCTGGCCATCGCCCCCCTCCAGGACGTGCTGGGCCTGGGCGCCGACGCCCGGGTCAACTTCCCCGGCACCACCGGCCCTCTCAACTGGTCCTGGCGGGTCCGCGCCGCCGCCCTCAACCCCGACGTCTCCGGCAAGCTGGCCTACATCACCCGGACCTACCGCCGGGGATAAACCAATATCCGCCTATGAAAATGAGGCGCTTCCCCCGAGGGAAGCGCCTCATTTTCGCTTTGGCTCAGGCTCCGCCGTTCCGATGGCGGAGGAACCACACCACCGCCTGGCGGCACAGCAACACACCTGCGGCAAAGAGGGCCAGCATCACGAAGCCGAAGAGCGCGGAGACCGCCCCGCCCCCCAGGTAGTAGAGCCCCCAGCCCAGGCCCTTGACAAAGAGCCCGATCAGCCCCATCACCGCGGCCACCGCCCCCGCTCCCACGCACATCACACCGGCCACGCCTGCGCCGGCAATGAGGGTCAGAAGGCACAGCAGGAAACTGCCGATGAGGGCCGCCCCGCCCACCGCCAGGGGAATGGCGATGGGCGCTCCGCACAAGGCCAGCACGATGAGCCACACCGGCCACCGCCGGGGCTGGAAGGCCGGCTCCTCCCGCACCTCCCACGGCCCGCTTTCCATTTTTCCGTCTGTGATCGCCCGCATGGCCATCCTTCCTTTCTCTGTTTCTGGGCCTATTGTAGCCCCACTTTCTTAAACCCCGGGAAGGCAGGGATTAAGATTTCTTAAAATTTCTGGTTTTTGTCCCACATGGAGCCGCCGCCGGTTTTTTCCGTCAAAATACCATTGCAATCCCCTAGGTTTTGTGGTATTTTCTTTACAGATTTATCAGTTGTAAAATCTGTCGATTTGTTATAGTATATAGGGTACGAAAAAATACGTCCCCGGCGGATTCCGGGGCTATGAGGTGAACCTATGAGCCTTCGCATTGGCATCGACATCGGCTCCACCACCGTCAAGGTCGTGGTGCTGGATGAGGACAACAAGCTCCTGTTCCGCTCCTACGAGCGACACTACTCCAAGGCCCGGGAGCGGGCCTGCGAGACCCTTCACTCCATTCAGGACAAGCTGACCGGAAAGGACGTGAAGCTGGTCATCACCGGCTCTGCCGGACTGGGCGTGGCCAAGGCCGCCGGCATCGACTTCGTCCAGGAGGTCTACGCCACCGCCGCCGCCGTCAACACCTACATCCCCGGCACCGACGCCGTCATCGAGCTGGGCGGCGAGGACGCCAAGATCATCTTCTTCGGCGGCGCCCTGGAGGAGCGCATGAACGGCTCCTGTGCCGGCGGCACCGGCGCCTTCATCGACCAGATGGCCTCCCTGCTCAACGTCACCATCGACGAGCTGGACGCCCTCTCCCTCAAGCACGAGAAGATCTATCCCATCGCCTCCCGCTGCGGCGTCTTCGCCAAGAGCGACATCCAGCCCATTCTCAACCAGGGCGGGCGGAAGGAGGACGTAGCCGCCTCCATCTTCCAGGCCGTGGTGGACCAGACCGTGGCCGGCCTCACCCAGGGCCGTGAGCTCAAGGGCAAGATCGTCTTCCTGGGCGGTCCCCTCCACTTCCTCATGGGCCTGCGGCAGCGGTTCGTGGAGACCCTGAAGCTGGATGAGGAGCACGCCATCTTCCCCGCCGATGGCGACTGCTTCGCCGCCATGGGCGCCGCCCTGTGCTCCACCGACTATGTGGAGCGGCCTTTTGACGAGGCCCTCAGACTGCTGGAGGAGTCCGTGGAGGCCAAGAACACCATGGACACCCTCCTCCCCCTCTTTGATGGCCCTGAGCAGTACGAGGACTTCACCATCCGCCACAACGCCAACCACCCCCCCGAGGTGGACGTGAGCACCTACACCGGCGACGCCTGGCTGGGCATCGACGCCGGCTCCACCACCACCAAGATGTGTCTCATCGCCCCCGACGGCGGCCTCCTCTACACCTACTACCACTCCAACCTGGGCAACCCCGTGGCGGTGGTGCTGGAGCAGCTCAAGGAGATCTACAAGCTTTGCGGCGACCGCATCACCATCAAGGGTGCCGCCGTCACCGGCTACGGCGAGGATCTGGTCAAGAACGCCTTCGGCTGCGACCTGGGCCTGGTGGAGACGGTGGCCCACTACAACGCCGCCGCCCACTTCAACCCCGACGTGGACTTCATCATCGACATCGGCGGCCAGGACATGAAGTGCTTCAAGATCCGCAACGGCGCGGTGGACTCCATCATGCTCAACGAGGCCTGCTCCTCCGGCTGCGGCTCCTTCATCGAGACCTTTGCCAAGGCCCTGGGCTACAACATTGCCGACTTCTCCAAGCTGGGCCTCTTCGCCCGGCACCCGGTGAACCTGGGCTCCCGCTGCACCGTGTTCATGAACTCCTCGGTGAAGCAGGCCCAGAAGGACGGCGCCAGCGTGGAGGACATCTCCGCCGGCCTCTCCATCTCCATCGTGAAGAACGCCGTCTACAAGGTCATCCGGGCCGCCTCCGCCGACGACCTTGGCAAGCACATCGTGGTCCAGGGCGGTACCTTCCTCAACGACGCCGTCCTCCGGGCCTTCGAGCTGGAGCTGGGCCGCAACGTCACCCGGCCCACCATCGCCGGCCTTATGGGTGCCTTCGGCGCCGCCCTGGCTGCCCGAAACCTCCATCTGGAGAAGAGTTCTCTGTTAAGTGAAAAGGCTTTGCAGCTCTTCACCCACACCGCAAAGCCGGTGACCTGCAACCTGTGCACCAACCACTGCTCCCTCACCGTCAACAGCTTCGACGGTGGGCGCAAATTTATCTCGGGCAACCGCTGCTCCCGCCCCCTGGGCAAGGAGAAGGTGTCCATGCCCGACCTCATGGTCTACAAGTACAAAAAGCTCCGGGCCATGGAGGGCAAGGGAGACGGCGATGGCTCCCGGGGCCGGATCGGCATCCCCTTCGGCCTGAACATGTATGAGAACCTGCCCTTCTGGTACACCTTCTTCACCAAGCTCAACTTCGAGGTGGTCCTCTCCCCCGAGTCCTCCCGGAAGCTCTACCTGAAGGGCCAGCACACCATCCCCTCCGACACGGTGTGCTACCCCGCCAAGCTGCTCCACGGCCACGTGGAGGCCCTGGTGGAGGAAGGCGTGGACGCCATCTGGTACCCCTGCATGTCCTACAACAATGACGAGGGCATCGGCGACAACCACTACAACTGCCCTGTGGTGGCCTACTACCCCGAGCTGCTGGCCGCCAACGTACCTGTGCTCAAGCAGACCAGATACCTGGACCCCTATGTGGGCCTCTGGCGGCACAAGGACTTTGAAAAGCGCGTCGCCAAGCTCATGGAGGAGGAGTTCGGCGTGCCCAGGAAGGAGTCGGTCCGGGCTGCCAAAGCGGCCTACGACGCCTACGACGCCTACGTCCACGACGTGCGTGAGACCGGCGCCAAGTACATCGCCCAGGCCCGGGCCGAGGGCCGGAACATCATCGTGGTGTGCGGCCGCCCCTACCACATCGACCCGGAGATCAACCACGGCATCAACGACCTCATCACCTCCTTCGGCTTCGT
>CAUBHZ010000130.1 GCA_958435885.1 uncultured Intestinimonas sp.
CGGTCACCCGTACCATCTCCGCTGTCTGTCCGGTGGAACTTCCCGCCGGCGCGGTGTGCAGCTGCCGCTGTGTCTGCTCCGGAGAAGGGGCGGCAGCCCCGGCGGGAGGCGGTGTGGAGCTGCGCTGTCCTCTGGAGTTCCGCTATCTGTCCCTGCTGCCCCGGCAGACCACCGGCGTGGCCCAGGTCCGGCTGGAGGAGGACGCGCCCCGGGACCCCGCCGCCCGTCCCTCCATCGTGCTGCGTGCCGTGGAGGAGGGGGAGCGGCTCTGGGACATCGCCAAGGCCTACGGTACCACCATGGAGGACATCGTCCAGGCCAACAGCCTGGGAGAGGACACCCTCACGGCGGGGCGGGTCCTGCTCATCCCCAAGAAGCGGTAAAAGGAGGCGTCTCCATTGGAAGATCGGAACATCTATGAGGACATCGCCCGGCGTACCGAGGGCGACATCTATATCGGCGTGGTGGGGCCGGTGCGCACGGGCAAATCCACCTTCATCAAGCGGTTTATGGAGACGTTGGTGCTGCCCAACATCGAGAACGTCTACCGCAAGGAGCGGGCACGGGATGAGTTGCCCCAGAGCGGCTCCGGTCGGACGGTGATGACCGCCGAGCCAAAGTTCGTCCCCGAGGAGGCGGTGGAGCTCACCATGGAGGGAGGCACCCGCATGTCGGTGCGTCTGGTGGACTGTGTGGGCTATATGGTGCCCGGCGCCGTGGGTCAGACCGAGGACGACCAGCCCCGGATGGTGACCACCCCCTGGTTCGACCACCCCATCCCCATGACGGAAGCGGCGGAGATCGGGACCCGGAAGGTGATCTCGGAGCACTCCACCATTGCCGTGGTGGTGACCACCGACGGCAGTGTCACCGATATCCAGAGAGAGGATTACCTGGAGGCGGAGGAGCGGGTCATCACCGAGCTCAAGGAGCTAGGGAAGCCCTTCCTGGTCCTCCTCAACTCGGCCTTCCCCAACTCGGAGCGGGCCAAGGCCATCCGGAACGACATTGCGGGCCGGTACGATGTGACCTGCATGGCGGTGAACTGCCTGGAGCTGAGCCAGAGCGACGTGACGGACATCATCCGGGCGGTGCTCTTCGAATTTCCCCTCCGGGAACTGGATTTGAATCTCCCGGCCTGGGTGGACGCTCTGCCGGGGGACCACCCCATCAAAAGCGGCCTCTACGCCGCCATCCGGGAGCAGGCCGGCGGGCTCCGGCGCATCCGGGACGTGGACGGCGTGATCTCCGCCATCGGCAGCAGTGAAGGGGTCAGTCGGGCCCAGGTCACCTTGGTGGAGCTGGGCACCGGCCTGGCCGCCGCCGACCTGGAGCTGCCCCGCAGCCTCTTTTATGAGACTCTCTCCGCCCAGTCCGGCTTCTCCATCCAGGACGACGGCGACCTCATGGGTCTGCTCACCCAGCTTTCGGAGGTCAAGCGCTCCTACGACAAGGTGGCCGATGCCCTCCGTGAAGTGAAGGAAACCGGCTATGGCATCGTGGTGCCCACCACCGACGAGCTCAAGCTGGAGGAGCCGGAGATCGTCCGGCAGGGGGGACGGTACGGAGTCCGCCTCAAGGCTTCCGCCCCCTCCATCCATATGATCCGGGCCGACATTGAGACCGAGGTCTCGCCCATCGTGGGCAATGAGAAGCAGTCTGAAGAGATGGTCCACTATCTGCTCCAGGAGTTCGAGGGGGACACCAAGGCCATCTGGCAATCCAACATCTTTGGCCGGTCCTTCCACGAGCTGGTCAGCGAGGACCTGAACACCAAGCTCAAGCGGATGCCGGAGGACGCCCGGAGCAAGCTCCAGGAGACCCTCCAGCGCATCATCAACGAGGGCTCCGGCGGGCTCATCTGTATCATCCTGTAAAAAATGCCGCGGACCAGTCGGTCCGCGGCATTTTTTCATATCAAATAGTTTCTTGCACCACAGAGACGGTCTCAAAGCCTAAATCTGCCATGAGGATGGCAGCCTCTGCCGTGATGCGCTCACCGCTGACGGCGATGGGGATGGCCGGGGGACAGGACACCGCCGCTCCGGCACAGATCCGGCCTGCGGCCTCCCGCACCGGAACCTCCTCCCAGGGGGAGAGCATGGCCAAACGGGGAGAGAGGACATGCCTGCCAGGGGCGGGGAGAGCGGCAGGGGTTCGACCTGGACCGGGCCGGAAGCCGGAAAAGGCATCCTCTACCCGTTGGAAGTCGGCTTCTACGGTGTCGGCGGAGTACATGAGCACCACCTCATCGGGATCGGCGTACTCCGGTTCCACGCCGCAGTGGCGCAGCAGGTCGGCCAGCTCGTAGCCGGAGATGCCCGCTGCCCAGCCGTCCACCACCAGCTTCAGGGGTTCTCCGGGACGCACCGGCACCCCCTGAGCAGCCAGTTTGGCTTTCAGCTCATCCAGCCGCTGGACCGTCTGCTCCAGCTGAGCACCATAGCCCTCGGCCAGGCGGCGGTTGCAGGCGTCCAGGGACTGGAGAATGAGGTAGGAGGGACTGGAGGACCCGAAGAAGGCCATGGCCTGCCGGGCCTCCTGCTCGTAAGGAGCCAGGGCGGTGGGGGAGACGTGGAGGTAGGCGCCTCCGGTGAGCACCGGCAGGGTCTTGTGGGCGGAGTCACAGCACAGGTCAGCCCCCAGGTCTATGGGGTGACGGGAGGGGGTGAGGAAGCGGAGATAGGCCCCGTGAGCGTTGTCCACCAGCAGAGGGACACCGTGGCGGTGGGAGACCTCAGCCAGACCGGCGATGTCCAGCATACCCCCCAGGTAGTCGGGAGAGGTGACGTATACCGCCAGAGGGGGTGCGGGCTGCTCCGTCAGCGCTTGGTCCAGGCCGGCGGGGGAGAGGGGACAGGCGCACATGGGGCTCTTCCCCTCGGGGAGGAGCCATTTGGGCTCCAGATCCAGGAGGGCGCAGCCGTGGAGGAAGGCCTTGTGGGCGTTCCGGCCGGCCAGCACCGTCCGGGAAGTGCCCGGCGCCCGGTGAAGGAGGGCCAGGTGGAGCATGGCCTTCACGCACTGGGAGGAGCCGCCGGCGCTGTAAAAGGTGTGGCGGGTACCGAAGAGGGCGGAGGCGTTGTTTTCGCTCTCCAGGATGATGCCTTCCGGGTGGGAGAGATCGTCGGCGCCGGACACCTCGGTGATGTCCAGCGCCTCACAGCCCAGAGGGCCGTTTCCCTTGTGGCCGGGCATGTGGAGCCGGGCGGTGTGAGCCGCGGCATAGTCGCTCACGAAGTCACAGATGGGGGTGTTCATGCCTGGGTGTCCTGACTCTGGGCCACCTGGAGCATAATAGCGCACTCCATCCGCTTCTTGAAGAGCTCACAGCCGTAGGGGTAGATGCCCCGGATACTGCCGGAGGCGTGGTAGCTGTTGGCGGCGCAGCCGCCGGAGCAGTAGAGCCGGGCCCAGCAGTCGGCGCACTCCGGCCGGGCGTAGGCGTTGCAGCTGCGGAACTCGTCCTGAACGGCGGTGTTGGTCACCCCGTCCCAGATGTTGCCCAGGGAGTACTTGGGATCACCCACGAACTGGTGGCAGGGGAAGAGCTCACCCCAGGGGGTGACGGCCATGTACTCGGTGCCGCTGCCGCAGCCGGAGATGCGCTTGTAGATGCAGGGACCGTGCTTCAGGTCCAGAATGTAGTGGTAGAAGGTGAAAGGACGGCCCTCCCGCTGGCGGCGGAGCATCTCCCGGGCCAGGGTCTCGTACTGCTCGAAGAGCACGGGCAGGTCCTCCTGGGTGAGGGCGCAGGGGTCGTCGGGGGAGCACACCACCGGCTCCATGCTCAGCTCGGTAAAGCCCAGGTCGGCCATGTGGAGGATGTCGTTGACGAAGTCGGTGTTGTAGTGGGTGTAGGTGCCACGGATGTAGTAGCTCTTATCGCCCCGGCGCTCCACGAAGTGCTGGAACTTGGGCACGATGGTGTCGTAGCTGCCGTTGCCGGCGTAGTCCTTCCGGAACCGGTCGTGGACCTCCTTGCGGCCGTCCAGGGAGAGAACCACATTGTGCATCTCCTTGTTGCAGAAGTCGATGACCTCGTCGTTCAGGAGCACGCCGTTGGTGGTGAGGGTGAACCGGAAGTTCTTGTTGTGGATGGGCTCCAGGCTCCGGGCGTAGGCCACCAGGTCCTTCACCACCTGCCAGTTCATCAGGGGCTCACCACCGAAGAAGTCCACCTCCAGGTTCCGGCGGGTGCCGGAGTGGGCCACCAGAAAGTCCAGAGCCTGCTTGCCCACCTCAAAGGACATGAGGGCCCGCTCGCCCTGGTATTTGCCCTGGCTGGCGAAGCAGTAGGAGCAGCTCAGGTTGCAGGTGTGGGCCACGTGGAGACACAGGGCCTTGATGACGTTGGAGTGGTTCTTGTAGTCGGCGGCCATGGGGGCGTAAGTGTCGGGGGTGAAGAGCTTGTGCTCTTCCTTCAGCGCTGTTACGTCGTCGATGCAGGCGCGGACTTCCTCCTCAGTGACGTCGGGGCGGTCGGGGTAGTCGGCCAGGATGCGCCGGCAGATCTCGTCGGGGGTGTAGTCGGGGTAGAGGGCGATGATGTCATACGCCACCTCGTCCACCAAATGGACCGAACCGCTGCAGGTGTCCAGGACGATGTTGTAGCCGTCCAGCTTGTATTGATGTACCATAAATCTTGATCCCTCCACAGGATGATTGTCTCTTGGAAACGGAGCCTCAGACCGGCCCACGGCAAAAAAAGTGCCGCCTCACTGCAAGGCGGCACTCAGGTTTGACGTCTGCTTACTGCTCGTTGTTCTCGCAGGGCTGGTTGGCCACACCGCAGCTGGTCTTGCAGGCGGACTGGCAAGAGGTCTGGCACTCGCCGCAGCCGCCGGTGGTCACGCTCTTGCAGAGGTCGCGGGTCTCGATGGTCTTGATTCTATTCATGGTCCAAGTCTCCAATCGTTTCAGTCTGTTCTGTGCAGAGCACAGCTTTTCCTCTATACAGATTAAAACAAGAACGGCTGATTGTCAAGAGGAAAACGCCCGTCAGTCGGTAAAGGCAAAGGCCCGGAGGGCGGCGTCATCGGTGACGTAGAGGGCACGGTATCCTGTCTTGAGCCAGCCCTTCCGTGTAAACTCCCCCAGTACCCGGCTCACCGTCACCCGGCTCACCCCCACCGCGGCGCCGATCTCCTCGTGGGTGCAGCGCAGGGCTCCGCCGGCTTCCGGCGGTATGGAGAGCAGATACCGGGCCACCCGCTGGTCCGCCGGACGGAAGGACATGCCGTCCACGTGGTCGGAGAGCAGGCGGACGGTCCGGGCCAGGTACTGGAGCATGGGGAGGGCCAGCTCCGGGTGGGCCCGGAGGACCCGGTCCAGCCGCTCACGGTCGATGGAGACCACCTTGCATTCGGTGACGGCCACGGCGGAGGACACCCGGGGACAGCCGTCGAAAAAGGCGGCCTCGCCCATCAGATCCCCCGAGCGGTGGGTGGTGAGCACCCGCTCGTCTCCCGTTTCCGAGCTGATGTAGCTCCGGGCGCTGCCGGAGAGAAGATAGTAAAAGGTGTCGGCCTCGGTGCCCTGGAGGTAGATGAGCTGCCCCGGGGCGTAGGTCCTGGGGGACTGTCCCTGAGCCAGAGACGCCCAGGGGGTGGTTTCCCGCTGCTCTGTCATTTTTAACGCCCCGCCTTTCCGCCTTTTGACAGCATTGTATCATGGTTTACATTCTTTCCGCAAGCCCTCTGCCATAATAAAATCAATCAAACAAACAGGAGGGACCAAACATGGGTATGACCATGACCCAGAAGATCCTGGCAAAGCACGCGGGCCTTGCGTCCGTGGAGGCCGGACAGCTCATCGAGGCCAAGCTGGATCTGGTGCTGGGCAACGACATCACCAC
>CAUBHZ010000131.1 GCA_958435885.1 uncultured Intestinimonas sp.
CCCCACCGCCAGGCCGGCCAGGTAGGCGGCGCCCAGGGCGGTGGTCTCCCGGATGACGGGACGCACCACATCCCGGCCCAGAATGTCGGCCTGGAACTGCATCAGGAAGCCGTCCCGGCTGGCCCCGCCGTCGGCCCGGAGGGCCCGGAGGGGGACGCCGGTGTCCTTCTCCATGGCGGCGGCCAGGTCCCGGACCTGATAGGCGATGGACTCCTGGGCCGCCCGGATGATGTGCTCCCGGCGGGTGCCACGGGTGATGCCCACCAGACAGCCCCGGGCGTACATGTCCCAGTAGGGCGCGCCCAGGCCGGTGAAGGCGGGCACCAGGTAGACCCCGCCGGTGTCGTCCACCTTCTGGGCGTAGTATTCGGCGTCCCGGCTCTCGGTGAGGAAGCGCAGCTCGTCCCGGAGCCACTGGATGACGGCGCCGCCCACAAAGACGGAGCCCTCCAGGGCGTACTGGACTTTGCCGCCCAGGCCCACGGCGATGGTGGTGATGAGGCCGTTGCTGCTGACGCAGGGGGTCTCCCCGGTGTTCATGAGGAGGAAGCAGCCGGTGCCGTAGGTGTTCTTGGCCTCTCCGGGGGCGAAGCAGGTCTGGCCGAAGAGGGCGGCCTGCTGGTCGCCGGCGATGCCGGCGATGGGCACCCTGGCCTCCCCCAGCTGGGCATAGCCGTAGACCTGGCTGGAGGAGCGGACCTCCGGCAGCATGGCCCGGGGGATGTTGAGGGCAGAGAGCAGGGTGTCGTCCCAGTCCAGACGGCGAATGTCGAAGAGCATGGTCCGGGAGGCGTTGGTCACGTCGGTGACGTGGACCGCCCCGCCGGTGAGCTTCCAGAGGAGCCAGGTGTCCACGGTGCCGAAGAGGATCTCGCCCCGCTCCGCCTTCTCCTGGGCTCCCTCCACGTGGTCCAGGAGCCACCGGATCTTGGTGGCCGAGAAGTAGGCGTCGGGGACCAGACCGGTGGTCTGGCGGATGTGGTCCCCCAGGCCGTCGGAGAGGAGCCTGTCCACCAGGGGGGCGGTGCGGCGGCACTGCCAGACGATGGCGTTGTGGATGGGCCTGCCGGTGGTCTTGTCCCAGAGGATGGTGGTCTCCCGCTGGTTGGTGATGCCGATGGCAGCCACCTCCGCCGGGGAGACCCCGGTCTTGGCCAGCACCTCCATCATGACGGCGTACTGGGAGGACCAGATCTCCATGGGGTCGTGCTCCACCCAGCCCTCTCTGGGGTAGAGCTGGGGAAACTCCTTCTGGGCCACTCCGGTGATGGTCTGCGACTCGTCGAATAAAATGGCCCGGGAGCTGGTGGTGCCCTGGTCCAGGGCCAGGATGTATCTGCCCATACGCTTGCCTCCAAATGTGGTCGTTTTGACCAGTTTACCACATTCGGGCCGGCTTGGGTACTCCAAACTTGTTTCTCTTGCCAAGAGGGGCGGGAGATGCTATGATGGGACAAAGAGAGTCCCCGCCTGGCGCGGGTACAGGAAAGGCGTGAGGACATGTATACCACAGAGGTGCGGGTGAAGGCCCTGCCGGTGAAGGAATGGCTTGACAGGTATTGTTTTCCGGACCTGTTCCGGGACGCCTGCCTCCACTGTCCGGACCACAACATGAACTGGTCCTGTCCGCCGGGGGTGCCGGCGGCGGCGGAGCTTCTGGGGGGCTACCGCACGGTCTATCTCATCGGGATCAAGGTGATCTACGACGCCGAGCAGCGGGCCAGGGCCTTGGCCTCGGCCCAGGCGGCCGACGAGGTCAGAAGTGCCAGCTACGGGGTGGTGAAGAAGGCCCTGCTGGAGGTCCTGCTCCAGATGGAGCAGGCGGTGCCCGGCTCCTATACGGTGGCGGCGGGGCGCTGCGAGCAGTGTGAGAAGTGCAGCCGGATCATCGGGCGGATCTGCCGGCGCCCGGAGCGGCTGCGGTACTCCTTCTCCGCCTTTGGCTTCGACCTCACCGGACTGGCCCGGGACCAGCTGGACCTGGAGCTGCTGTGGGCCAAGGAGGGCCTGCCGGAGTACAATGTGGCGGTGGCCGCGTTCCTGACGAGGTGAGACCATGGGTACCGAGCTGGAGCAGAAATATGTAGTGGATTCCACGCGGCCCTGGGCGGTCCAGACCCGGCTGCTGGCCCAGCTGAGCCGGGCGGGCTATCAGGTGTCCTTTCTGGAGGAAAAGCCCCAGCGGGACACCTATTTCGACACCCCCGGGGAGACCATCCTCAAAGGGGGCGGCTCTCTGCGCCTGCGGGAGAAGGGGGAGAAGCGCCTTCTCTCGGTGAAGTCCATGCTCCGAAGCCGGGAGGGCACCTTTCTCCGCCGGGAGGACGAGTTGGTCCTGGACAAGGAGAACGACCCCGTGGCCTTTCTGAGCGAACACCTGCCGGAGGTGGAGGTGGAGGGGCTGCGCCCCACGGCGGTGGTGGTCAACCGCCGCCGGACCTACCAGGTGTCCCAGACGGCGGGGGGACGGTTCGAGCTGGCCTTTGACGATGTGACCTATCAGAATCCGATCACCGGTCGGGCGTACCGGGAGCGGCAGGTGGAGATCGAGGCGCTGGATGGCACCGGGTCTGATCTGACCCGGGTGGTGTCCGCCCTGCGCCTTCCCGAGCTGCGCCCGGCGTCCGAGTCCAAATACCAGCGGGCCGTGCGGCTCACCGCCGCAGAGAAGGCCCGGTGACGGCAGGGAGGAGGAGAAGCCATGGGGAAAAAACTGCTGCGGCTGCTGACCCTGTTGGTGACGGGGGCGGCGGCCATCGTCTGGACGGTCAACTGTGTGATCCTTGCAGTATATACCCGCCACAACCCGCCGCCGGAGTTTCTGCTGCCCATGAACATCATCTGTGCCGTCCTGTTCTGGATCGCCTTTCTGGTCCGGCTCTACGGCCTTGTCAGGCGCAGGGAAACGAAATCCCAGGAATAAAAAAGGTCCCGGCTCCGTAGGGAGCCGGGACCTTTTTGTGCCTTTACAGGTCCTTGACCATGATGTTCTCATGGATGCCGGGGAGGATGCAGTCGGGCACATAGCCCACCTTTTTGAACCCCAGGAACTGATAGAGGTTCTTGGCCCGGGGGTTGAAGTGACTCACCAGCAGGGAGCACTTCTTGAAGCCCAGGGACCGGGAGACGCCGATGAAGGTCTCCAGCAGCGTGTGGCCCACGCCCATGCCCCGGAAGGACTTCTTTACCCCCAGCAGGGCCAGGTAGGGGAAGGCGCCGAAGAAGCCGTCGGGCTCCATCCACATGCATCCGGCCACCTCGTCCTGGGAGGTGAGGGCGATCCAAAGCTCGCCCCGGCTGATGGCGGTGGAGAGCTGTCTGTCCAGCCGCCCCTCCTGGGAGAAGTAGTGGTCGTAGAGGGCGCTGTCCAGAAAAACCTCATGGCAGGCGCGCAGGCGGCTCTCGTCCGCCTTGGTGATCCGCACGTTCATGGACGCACCTCCCACTCAGAAATAAGTATAGTTCTTGGGTTTGACGCTCCAGCCGATGGCCTTCTGGATGTCGTCGGCGTAGCTGGGATCGCTGAGCTGCATGCGGTCGTAGGCCAGAAACTCCCTCAGGGGGATGGCGCCCATCACCAGGGAGGAGAGATCGGCGATGGGGGTGGAGAGGGTGACGTCGGCCTCGCCCTTGTCCACCAGGGCCACCCTGTCCCCCTCCACCTTCAGCAGGAAGGTGCCGTCGTTGTGGGAGAGGAAGGTGTCCCGGACCTGGAGGGCCAGGGTGAAGGGCCGGGAGACCGGCGACTCGCAGTGGGTCTGAACGGCGAAATACTGCTTCACGTCGAAGATGCGGACCATGTAGCCCATGGTCTTGCGGCCGATCTCATGGATGCAGCCGTCGTGGGCACGGTTCTCACCGGTATCGGGGTTCTTGAACATGACGTGGAGGTACTCGTCGGGGGAGAAGAGGCGCACCCGCTCGATCTGGTCCACCTGGGAGGCGAAGAAGGTCATGAACTGCTTGAGGGTGTCCACGTCCTCCCAGATCATTTCCCGGACCATCAGGTCGTGGTACATGTCGGTGTAGTGGTCCACCTCCACGAACTCGAAGGTGAGGTAGCCGGTGATCCGGCCCTCCCGGCGGCAGATGACCACATAGGGCATGTCGAAGATGCGGTGGGGGTCCATGTAGTGGTGGACGGTGGCGCCGTTGGTCTTCTCGGCCCAGGCGCGGTAGAAGCGCAGGACCTCCTCCTTGTCGTTGGGGCCGGCGTAGGAGAGGCCGGACTTGTCCCCGAAGGAACGGATCATGCTGGGTTTGGGCTGGTAGAGGATGCTCTCGTTGCAGTACCCGTAGCCCATCTTCCGGTAGAAGGAGGGCATGAAGGGGTGCAGACAGCCGATGGCTGTACCGAGCTTCTGGTAATACCCCATGAGGACGCGGAGCATGGTCATGGCCGTATGCTCCTTCTTCCGGAGGAAGTTGGTGGACACATAGGCCGCCGCTCCCATGGGCATCATCACACCTCTGACGTTGAGGGTGAAATCCATCATCAGGATGGAACCCACCAGGGTCCCATCGTCGTCAAAACAGCCGAGGTAGCGTCCCTCGTCCGGCTGGTACAGCTCGCTTTCCATGTTCCGAAGGAGAGCATCCGGCGTCTTGGACGGGAAGGCGCTCACCACGTTGCGGGCGAGCTGATCTCGTTCGGAGGGAAGAACGAACCTGATTTCCATTGACACACTCCTTTGCTGTTGGGGAAAAGGGGATGAAAACCAGACCCTGCCCGCTTGCGCCGGCAAGGCCTGCCCTTTCTTGTTTTGCTGGAGGCCGGCTGGACGACCTCCGCGCACCTGCTTTGACAGCCTATATTATCGCAGTCTTTTCCTGCAATGTCAAACCGTTTTTTACACTTATTACAAATTGGGCGGGAAGGCTGGAGAAAAAACTTGACAAAAAGCCCTCCGTGTCGTACAATTCCTATAGCTGACAATTGTCCGCGGGGCAGTGGACGGACAGCGAAGTAATGGATGCGAAGCAGCGTCCTGAACGGGGAATCGATGTGATTTATCCTGCGTTCAGGGCGCTTTTTGTTTTCGGCGGTGCCGGACCGGGCACCGGCCAACGGGAAAGGAGCGAAGAGCGCATTATGAACTCCTTCAGCGTGCGTACGAAAATCATGACGGGGGGCGGACTGGAGACCCTGGCCCCCAAGCTGCACCGGGTCTTCATCGTCACTGACGGCTTTATGTCCTCCAGCGGCAAGGTGAGCTACATCACCGACGTGCTGGACAAGGCGGGGGCGGAGTACCGCATTTTTGACCAGGTGAAGGCCGACCCCGACATCGCCACCGTCACCAGGGGTGTGGACACCATCCTGGAGTTCAAGCCCGACGCCGTCATCGCCTTCGGCGGCGGCTCCCCCATCGACGCGGCCAAGGCCATCGTCTTCTTTGCCGCCAAGGCCTGTGACATGCGGGACTGCCAGTTCATCGCGGTGCCCACCACCAGCGGCACCGGCTCCGAGGTGAGCCGCTTTGCCGTCATCACCGATCCGGAGAAGGAGGTCAAGTACCCCCTGGTGGAGGACAGCCTCCTGCCCGACGTGGCCATTCTGGACGCCGTGCTCACCGCCAGCGTCCCGCCCACGGTCACCGCCGACACCGGCATCGACGTCTTCACCCACGCGGTGGAGGCCCTGGTGTCCACCGCCGCCAACGACTTCTCCGACGCGGCGGCTGAAAAGTCCATCAAGCTGGTGCGCAAGCATCTGCTCACCGCCTACCGGGAGCCGGAGAACATGGAGGCCCGCCAGGGCATGCACAACGCCTCCTGCCTGGCTGGTATCGCCTTCTCCAACTCCGGCCTGGGCCTCAACCACGGCATGGCCCACGCCCTGG
>CAUBHZ010000132.1 GCA_958435885.1 uncultured Intestinimonas sp.
GACCCCGTAGGTGTCGATGGTGGCGATGCGGGTCTGGGTCAGGTGCATGAAGTCGGCGGCGAAGAGGATGGTGCCGCAGGCGGCCACCGCCCGCTTGCCGAAGAGATTTTTGAGGAAAATATAGAGGAGGGGCAGCATGACCACCCCGAAGAGGGTGCCCATGAACCGCCAGCCGAAGGGGGTCATGCCGAAGAGCAGGATGCCCAGGCTCATGGTGAGCTTGCCCAGGGGCGGGTGGGAGACCTCGTAGGGGTAGACCCCCTGGATGTGCTCCAGGGCGGTGCGGGGGTGGTAGATCTCGTCAAAATAGGCGGAGTTGTACCAGGTGGAGAGGGCGGGCACCGTGTCCTGCTCGTCGAAGAGGGCCTCGCCGCCGGTGGTGAGGCCGGCCAGATCCACAAGGCCGTTCTCATCGTAGAGGGCC
Source organism: uncultured Intestinimonas sp. (assembly GCA_958435885.1). The sequence continues at coordinate 425 of CAUBHZ010000132.1, forward strand.
AGCTCCTCCAGGTCCAGCAGTCCCTTGTCGGCATTGCCAGTGATGCGCAGGTATTTCATGTTCTGGGGGTTGGTGGGCTCCACCGTCTGCCACTTGAAGAGGTCGTTGTACTTCTGGGGCAGGGCGTAGCTGGGCTCATAGCCTTCGGCGTCGGCCCAGTACCACACCTCCTTGCCGTCCTCCTCCTTCTGCCAGAGGGTATACCAGGTCTGGCCATCCTCGGAGATCTCCACATTGTAATCTCCGGTGCCCAGGCCGGTGAAGTAGGCCAGCTTGGTGAGGCGGATCTCCTGGGAGAGGGTCACGGTGACGGTCTGGTCCTCCCCGAAGTCCAGGGCGGACTGGGGGGCGGAAAAGGAGCCCAGCCGGAAAAAGGCAGTGGCGGCATAGACCACCGTGATAAGGATAAGGGGCAGCAGGTCCCTCCGCTCCATGGGGTGGTGGGGCAGGGTGAAGGAAAAGGGCGCCTGCTCCTGGAGGGCCACCCACTCCAGACTCCCCTTCCGGGGCCGGGCGGCGGCACAGCAGCGGGCAAAAAAGAAGAAAACCCCCGTCAGCACCGCCAGGGCGATGAGCATCCCCGGCAGGCAGGGCAGGATATACTGGTCCACAACGGTTTGCAGCTGGGTCATGAGGCACCTCCGGCGCAGCATAAAAATAGGGGACGGGCACAAATGTCCGTCCCCTATTGTATTTCTTTTCCCTATGGATGTCAAAAGATTCTTGCTTCGGCTCACCTTGGGGTGATGTGGAGCAGCACTCCGTCGCCGTCCGGGACCAGGGCCACGTCGGCCTTCTGGAAACTGGTCCCGGCCAGGGAGTCGTCCCCCGGCGTATAGTGCTGGCAGACCATGATGGTGAAAATGGTGGCTCTGCCCTCCCCGGCCACCTTCCGAACCACCGCCGGGTCCACCTGCACCGTGGTCTGGAAGGGCTGTCCCTCCACATAGGGGACCTCGGCCTTGTCGCCGCCGGGCGCCCAGACCACCACATAGTTGTAGTACGTCTGGTCGTAGTCCACACAGCCGCTGATCTCCACGGTGGTGTCATCCACCACCCGGACCGCCATATAACCTCCGGAGCGGTAATCCTCCCGGTAATAATCGGTGTCGTAGGGCTCTGTGGAGGCCGGTCCGCCGGAACTGGTGTTCGTGGTCCCGGTACCGGGCTTCGTGGTCCCGGCGCCGGTATTGGTGTTCCCGTTGTTGGTATCCGTGCTCCCGGTACCGTCGGTGACGGTGATGGTGCAGCTGGCGGTCACGGTGCGGCCATCCGCCGTGGTGGCCGTGGCGGTGACGGTGTCGGTGCCCGCCTTCTCAGCGGTGTAAACGGCGTGGAGATTATCCGTGGGCCGCAGGGAGCCGCGATAGCTCCAGGCGATGGTGGGATTGAGTCCGGCGGGGACGGTCTCCACCGTCAGGTCCAGGGTCTCCCCCACCTTTACAGTGGCGGAGGCGGGGGTGAGCTTCAGCCCGGTGAGGTCGGGCGCCGAGGTGACGGTGACGGCACAGGTGTCCGTATAGGTCCTGCCCCGGTAGGTCATGGAGGCGGTGATGGTGGCGGTACCGGCGCTCCGGCCGGTCACGGTACCCTCGCCGTCCACGTAGGCCACGGCGTAGTCGCTGGAGCGGTAGGTGATCTGGGGCTGGGTGCCGGAGACGCCGCTGCTGCTGGCGGTCAGCTTTTCACTCTTTCCGCCGACCATCAGTTCCAGGGTGGAGGGCGTCAGGTCAAAGGAGACTTGGGTGCTGCCGGTCGCTTCGTTGGCGTCCACGCTGACGCGGTAGAGCACCAGCTCGCTGGTGGAGCTGTTGAGGTAGGAATAGAGGTCCTTGCCGTCGGGGCGGACCCAGCAGAGCTCACCGTTGTTGACCAGCACATTTCCGGTGGGGATCAGGCCGTTCTCCAGGGTACGGGTGCTGCCGGTCTGGCGGCCCTGGCCGTCAAAGACGGCATAGCAGAGCGCCCCGGCTTTGTAATCGCTGTCGGTGGACTGCCAGAAGACCACAAAGGTGTTGTCGTTGACGGCCACCAGCCGGACATCCTGCACCCACTGGCTGCCGTCGGTGAAGCTGGTCAGCCACTGGATGTCGGCCTTGCCCTTGGGGAAGCCGTCCTTGGGCACCACGGCCAGCAGGGCGTTCATCCGGTCGGTCCGCCAGGAGGCGGCGTCGGTCTGGGGAGCGGAGGCGCCGGCCAGCAGGTAGTAGCCGTCGGAGGCGGCCAGCCCGCCCAGGGAGGCGCAGGTGGCGTTCTCGCCGATGGCGCCGTAGAAGGGGAGCACCGCCTGCTGGGCGCCGTTGGACTGGCTGACAGCGAAGGCCCGGGGATAGGCGTCGCCCAGGTCGGCGTAGACGGGGGCGCCGTCGGCGAAGACCACGTCCTGGGAGAAGGAGTGGCTCACATGGTTGGCCGGGAACACCTCGCTGGTCTCCAGCACCGACATGTCGGAGGTGCGGATGCGGGCGGTGAAGTTGGACTGGTGGTTGAGGCCGTCGGAGGTGAGGTAGCGCAGCCGGGCGGTGTGGAGGACCAGGATACCGTCCTCCTCCGCCATGGCGGTGTTGTCGGTGGCATGGAAGGGCTGGATGGTGTAGCTCTCTCCGCCGGTGATGGAGGCGGCGCCCACCCGGTTCCAGTTCCGGTCGTATTTGACAATCCGGTAGACCTCCTTGCTGTCGCTTTCCTCCTTGTTCTCCTGGCCGTAGGCGGCGTAGCAGCCGTCCTCGCCCACGTAGAAGCCGCCGAAAATGGGCAGCTCGGCGGGCAGGGTGCGGACGCCTCTGGAGGTCCAGCCGCCGGAACCCCCGGCGGTGTCAAAGGTCTCCACCTGCAGCTGGCCGTCCTTCTCCCAGACCACACTGCAGGAGCCGTCTCCGTTGGCCGACAGCCACAGAGGCTGGCCGCCCCGGTAGGTGCGGGTGGGCGTTTCAAAGGAGGACTGGCTCTGGAGCACGCTGCAGCCCTCCGTGGTGAGGCGGCGGAGGCGGGCGTTTTCGGCGGCGTCCAGGGCCCGGCTGACCATGACGCCGGCCTCGTTCCAGGTGATGGTGCCTGCGGGGTTGAAGTTGCCCCGCTCGTCGCCCTCCATGATGCCCAGAGCGGAGGCCTGGTCCACATAGGCGGCGGCCCAGGTGCTGATGGAGGCGGCGTCGCCGAAGGTTTTGGAGGAACCCTGGGCCATGAGCTCTCCGCCCACCACGTCCCGCTCCAGGAAACCGATGGCGGAACACATCATCTTGGCGGCCTGCTCCCGGGTGAGCAGGGCGTTGATATCGGCCATCCGCCGGCCGTTTTTGACCGCGCCCTCGGTGATGCCGTAGGCGGCGGCGTAGTACATGTTATATCTTCCGCCGGAGGCATACTGGGAGGCGGTGTAGGAGAGGTCGGTGAAATAGCTTGCCTCCTTGGGCGGGATGGCCTCGAAGCCCTCCTGGGTCATCTCCTTCTGGACCAGGCTGACCAGGAGCTGGCAGAACTCGCCCCGGCGGATGGGGTCGGTGGAGGCGATGGCTTCCGTGGAGAGCCCGCTGAACAGGCTCTCCTCCTGCAGTGCGGCCAGCTGCCGGGCCGACCAGGCGGGAGGCGTGTCGGAAAAGGCGCCGGCGGTCACGCCGCCGGTGAGCAGCGCAGCCCCGAGGAAGCCGGCAGCCAGGACCTGTTTCCATTTCATTGCAGACAAACTCCTCTCTGTTTCGCGCCTGAAAACGCGTTTCTTATCCACAGTATAGTCCCCTCTCCGGCGGAAGTCCACCCCCATAAAAAACGTCCCCGGTCCCAAATGGGACCGGGGACGAAACGCTTATTTCTTCTTTTTGTTGCCCAGGTTTTCAAAGAAGTTCTTGATGGGGTCGCTGCCGCTGTGGTCCTCGCCCATGGTGGCGGCGAAGGCCCGGAGGGCGTCCTTCTGCTCCTTGTTGAGGCCGGTGGGGACCTTCACCTTCACGGTGACATACTGGTCGCCTCTGCCCCGGCCGCCCAGGCTGGGGATGCCCTTGCCCCGGAGCCGGAAGGTGGTGCCGGACTGGGTGCCCTCGGGCATCTCGTACTTCACGTTGCCGTCGATGGTGGGGATCTCCAGCTCGGCGCCCAGGGCAGCCTGGACGAAGGAGACAGGCTGGTCCATGTAGACCGCCGTACCCTCCCGCCGGAAGATGGGGTGGGGCTTGACGGTGACGCCGATGAGCAGGTCGCCCGCCGGTCCGCCGTTGCGCCCGGCGCCGCCCTGCCCCCGCAGGGAGACGGCCTGGCCGTTGTCGATGCCGGCGGGGATGGTGACGGCCAGCTTCTTCTGCCGCCGCACGCTGCCGGCGCCGCCGCAGGTCTTGCAGGGCTGGTGGATGATCTTGCCGGTGCCGCGGCACTTGGGGCAGGAGGTGGTGGTGGAGAAGGAGAAGCCTCCCCCGCCCCGCTGGATGCGCACCGTGCCGCTGCCGTGGCAGTCGGGGCAGACCTCCGCCGTGGTGCCGGGGGCGCAGCCCGTGCCCTTACAGACGTCGCACTGCTCGGTGCGGCTCACCGTGACCTCCTTCTCGCAGCCGAAGGCCGCCTCCTCGAAGGTGATGGTGACGCCGGCCCGGATGGTCTCGCCCTTCTGGGGGGCGTTGCGCCGGCTGCCGCCGCCGCCCCCGAAGCCGCCGCCGAAGAAGGACCCGAACAGGTCTCCCAGGTCGATGTCCCCCATGTCGGTGAAGCCGCCGAACCCGCCGAATCCGCCGCCGTTGGGGTTGAAGTTGGGGTCCACCCCCGCGTGGCCGAACTGGTCGTACCGGGCCCGCTTGTCCTTGTCCGAAAGGATCTCGTAGGCCTCGTTGACCTCCTTGAAGTTGGCCTCGGCCGTCTTGTCGCCGGGGTTGAGGTCGGGGTGGTACTTCTTGGCCAGCTTGCGGTAGGCCTTTTTGATCTCATCGTCCGACGCGCCCTTGCTGACGCCCAGGACTTCATAATAATCTCGTTTCTGTTCCGCCATTGGTTCTCACCTCTTTGCGCGGAAAGGGGCGGGGTCGGAGACCCCGCCTGCGCTTCCCATGGGGCGCCGGAATGACCGCCGGAGCACCCCTTCTGAATTCAAATGGATCTTACTTGTTATCGTCGTCCACGACCTTGTAGTCGGCGTCCACCACGTTGGGGTCGGTGTCGGCACCGCCGGAGGCCTGGCCGCCGAAGCCCGCGCCGCCCATGTCGGGACCGGCCTGGCCGCCCTGAGGATTGGCCTGCTGGTACATCTTCTCGGCGATGGGGTAGAAGGCCTTGGTGGCCTCCTCGGTGGCGGCCTTGATGGCCTCCACGTCGGTGCCCTTCAGGGCTTCCTTCAGCTTGTTGAGGGCGGCGTCCAGGGTGGCCTTGTCGCCCGCGTCGATCTTGTCCTGCAGGTCCTCCATGACCTTCTCGGTCTGGTACACCATCTG
>CAUBHZ010000133.1 GCA_958435885.1 uncultured Intestinimonas sp.
ACTCCACGGTGTAGGTCTCCTCGGCGCCGTTGAACTTCTCCTTGTCGGTCTTCTGGCCCTTGACCACGGGCATGGCCAGCACGTTCTCCAGAAAGTCGGCGTAGACGTTCAGCATCCGCTGGGTCTCCTCACGGGCCTCCTCGGCGGTGGCGTGCATGGTGTGGCCCTCCTGCCACAGGAACTCCCGGTGGCGGAGGAAGGGGCGGGAGGTCTTTTCCCAGCGCAGGACGGAGCACCACTGGTTGTAGAGCTTGGGCAGGTCACGCCAGGAGTGGATGATGTTCTTGTAGTGCTCACAGAACAGGGTCTCGCTGGTGGGGCGGACGCAGTAGCGCTCCTCCAGCTTGTCGCTGCCGCCCATGGTCACCCAGGCGCACTCGGGGGCGAAGCCCTCCACGTGGTCCTTCTCCTTCTGGAGGAGGCTCTCGGGGATGAGCACGGGCAGATACACGTTCTCATGGCCGTACTTCTTGAACTCGGCGTCCATGATGCGCTGGATGTTCTCCCAGATGGCGTAGCCGTAGGGGCGGTAGATGAACATGCCCTTGATGCTGGAGTAGTCGATGAGCTCCGCTTTCTTGCACACGTCGGTGTACCACTGGGCGAAGTCCACCTCCATATCGGTGATCTGCTCCACCTGCTTCTTGTCCTGTGCCATTTATCTCAATCCTTTTCCTCGAAAATTTTTCTGTGGTCCATTTTATGTGCCCCGGCGGGAAAAGTCAAGCCTTCCCGGGGATTTCCGGGCCTTTCTCACCGTTTGATGAGCCGGGCCAGGGTCCGGTTGAGCACCGCGAAGTCGATGGGCTTGGAGATGTGGCCGTCCATGCCCGCCTCGGTGGTCTTGGCGATGTCCTCGGCGAAGGCGTTGGCGGTGACGGCGATGATGGGCACCGCTGCCGCATCAGGCCGGTCCAGGGCCCGGATGGCCCGGGCGGCCTGACAGCCGTCCAGCTGGGGCATCTGCATGTCCATGAGGATGGCGTCGATGGAGTAGGGTGGGCTCTCCTGGAAGGTCTCCACCGCCTCGGCGCCGTTGTGGGCCTGGAGCACCTCCATGCCGTTCATGGTCAGGATGGCCACGGCGATCTCCATGTTGAGCTCGTTGTCCTCGGCCAGGAGGACCCGCTTGCCGGTGAGGTCCGCCGTCTCCTCCCCCTGCTCGGGCGCCTGCGTCCCCCCTTCCGTCCGCACGGCCTCCAGGGGCAGGGTCACCGTGAAGCGGCTCCCCTTCCCCAGGGTGCTCTCCACCGTGATCTCGCCGCTCATCTGCTGGACCAGACTCTTGACGATGGGCATGCCCAGGCCGGTGCCGGTGACGGTCTGGGAGGCGAACCGGGTCTCCCGGGCGTAGGGGTCGAAGATGTGCTCCAGGAACTGCTCCGACATGCCGATGCCCGTGTCCTCCACGGTGAACTGGTACTTGCTGTGCTGCTGGAAGTCGAACTGCTTCACCGTCACCTCCACCCGGTCGCCGGGCTCGCTGTACTTGAAGGCGTTGGAGAGGAGGTTGTTGAGGATCTGCCCCAGCTTGAAGGGATCGCCCTCTACCAGGGTATCGGTGATGTCCAGCTCCACCGAGAACTGCCGGTCGTCCCGCTCGGCCATGTCGTGGAAGGCGGCGGTGGTGTCCTCCACGCACTGGCGCAGGTCGAAGCGGCGGCAGTCCAGGGTGTTGCGGCCCGACTCCAGCCGGGAGAGCTCCAGGATGTCGTTGATGAGGGAGAGCAGCTGCTTGCCGGAGAATTCGATCTTCCGCATGTAGCCGTCCACCTTCTCCCGGTCGTCCTTGTCCCGCTGGGCCAGCTCGGAGAGGCCGATGATGGCGTTGAGGGGTGTGCGCATGTCGTGGGACATGTTGGAGAAGAAGGCGTTCTTGGCCTTGGTGCTCTTCTTGGCGGTGTCCAGGGCCTCCTGGAGGATGCGCACGTGCTGGAGCTGCTGCCGCTTTTCCAGGTCCACCTCCCGGAAGCAGAGGATGACCTCGTCGGGCGCCCGGGTGCCGTCGTAGAGGGTGCGGACGTTGACCCACTTGTAGACGTCGCCGAAGCGGCGCTGGTAGTCCCCGCCGTAGTCGGGGATGCGGGCGGCCACCCGCTGCCGGATGCTCTCCAGGGAGAAGGCCAGGGCGAACTCGTGGAAGGTGTCGGGCTCCACCAGGGTGCCGATGGTGTCGATGAGGCCCTGGTAGTCCCCCGACTCGGCCAGGGTGCCCTCCATGTCCGGGGAGAGCTTGATGGTCTCATAGGTGCCGTTTTTGTAGTTGACCCGGTAGATGGCGTAGAAGGAGTCGCCCAGGATGTGGATGGTGCTGTCGGCCCGCTGGATGCGCCGGTTGTTCACCAGGTCCCGGATCACCATGATCACCATGGCCGCCATCACCAGGGCCGAGACGACCGCCAGCACCATGACGGGCAGATTGCGCTCCCCCATGAGGACGGTCTGGAAGGGGATGGTGAGGATGACGGTCCAGCCGTTGCTCATCTCATAGTAATAGGCTCCCCGCTCCACCCCGTCGGGGTCCCGGAAGGAGGCGTCGTAGGCCAGCAGGGAGCCGTCCTGGATGCCCTTGAAGAGCTCGTCGGTGAAGTACTGGAGCTCCTCGTCGGAGGCGTCCCACTTGGTGGAGGCGTAGAGCAGGGTCCCCTTGGAGTCGCACAGGTAGACCGAGCCGTTTTCGGGCAGGCTCTTGCTCTCCGCCCGCTCGTGGAAGTTTTTGGGGAAAATGTCCATGGCCAGCACGTCGTCGCCGTCGCCGAACTGCCGGGCGGCGGTGATCACCGGGCTGCCGGTGATGGCGTCGATGTAGGCGTCGGTGAAGATGACCTCCCCGCCGGCCGCCAGGGCCTGCCGGTACCAGTCGGTGCTCTGGTAGTCATAGTCCTCGTCCCCCTCCCAGGGGTTGGCCGCCACGATGGCGCCGTCGATGACGGCATAGGGGTCGAGGACGTTCTCCCCCACGATGGCGGTGATCTTGGCGAAATAGCTGTGGAGCCAGGTCCGGAGCTCCTCCACATCTGCGCCGGCGCTGCTCATCTCCTCCACGTACTGGCTCCCCAGCTCCAGGAAGTTGCGGAAGGCGGCCACATGGAGCTCCTCCTCGGCGGCATAGCTCTCAGCCAGGGACATGCCCAGGTCCTGGGTGTTCTGGAGCAGCTTGGTGCGCACCAGCGCCACCCCGAAGAGGAGCATGCTCACGCACGCCACCATCAGCAGGATGCTCATGGCCGTATTGATGGACAGTCTCTTGCCGCCGTTCACAGCATTCTCCCCTTTTCTCCGCCTCGGCCGCCGGAAACCCGCCGGCTTCTCATACTTTAACATCATACCGCCAAACATCGGGAAAGTAAACGGGAATCTGTCTCCTTTGGTGCAAAAACAGGGGAACCTCCTCCCGGAACGGAGACCGCCCCGGTCCGAATGGACCGGGGCGGGTCGTTTTGCGCGTTGTGATTTGCGCGCCTCAGAGGCGCTTACCGGGGGTTCTTGATGGCGGCCTGAGCGGCGGCCAGACGGGCGATGGGCACGCGGAAGGGAGAGCAGGAGACGTAGGTGAGGCCCACCTTGTGGCAGAACTCCACGGAGGTGGGGTCGCCGCCGTGCTCGCCGCAGATACCCATGTGCATCTCGGGCCGGACGGCCTTGCCGGCCTTGACGGCCATGTCCACCAGCTTGCCCACGCCGTTCTGATCCAGGTGGGCGAAGGGGTCGGACTCGTAGATCTTCTTGTCGTAGTAGTAGCCCAGGAACTTGCCGGCGTCGTCGCGGCTGAAGCCGAAGGTCAGCTGGGTGAGGTCGTTGGTGCCGAAGGAGAAGAACTCGGCCTCGGTGGCGATCTCACCGGCCAGCAGGGCGGCGCGGGGGTCCTCGATCATGGTGCCCACCTCATACTTCAGATCGATGCCGGAGGCGGCGATGATCTTGTCGGCGGTGCTCACCACGATCTCCTTGACGTACTTCATCTCCTTGACGTCGGTGGTCAGGGGGATCATGATCTCGGGCTTGATGGTGTACTGGCCCTTCTTGGTGACGTTGATGGCGGCGTTGATGACGGCAGTGGTCTGCATCTCGGCGATCTCGGGGTAGGCCACGGCCAGACGGCAGCCGCGGAAGCCCATCATGGGGTTGACCTCGTGGAGGGAGGCCACCACCTCGGTGAGCCGCTCGGCGGTGATGCCCATGTCGGCGGCCAGCTCGGCGATGTCGCTGGGCTTGGTGGGCAGGAACTCATGGAGCGGGGGATCCAGGTAGCGGATGACCACCGGGCGCTCGCCCATGACCTCATAGATGCCCTCGAAGTCGCCCTGCTGGTAGGGCAGCAGCTTGGCCAGAGCCTTCTTGCGCTCCTCGGTGTTCTCGGCCACGATCATCTCACGGACGGCCTTGATGCGGTCGCCCTCGAAGAACATGTGCTCGGTGCGGACCAGGCCGATGCCCTCGGCGCCGAAGGTGACGGCCTGCTTGGCGTCCCGGGGGGTGTCGGCGTTGGTGTAGACGCCCAGCTGGCGGTACTTGTCGGCCCAGCCCATCAGGCGGCCGAAGTAGCCGGAACCGGGATCGGCGGGCACGGTGGGCACGGCCTCACCGTAGATGTTGCCGGTGGAGCCGTCCAGGGAGATCCAGTCGCCCTCCTTGTAGACCTTGCCGCCCAGGGTGAACTGCTTGGCGGCGTAATCCACCACGATCTCGCCGCAGCCGGACACACAGCAGGTGCCCATGCCGCGGGCCACCACGGCGGCGTGAGAGGTCATGCCGCCGCGGACGGTGAGGATGCCCTCGGAGACCTGCATGCCCTCGATGTCCTCGGGGGAGGTCTCCAGGCGGACCAGGACCACCTTCTCACCGCGGGCGGCCCACTCCTTGGCCTCCTCGGCGGAGAAGACCACACGGCCGCAGGCGGCACCGGGAGAGGCGGCCAGGCCCTTGCCCACCACGGCGGCCTTCTTCAGGGCGTCGGCGTCGAAGGTGGGGTGGAGCAGGGCGTCGAGCTGCTTGGGCTCCACGCGGCACACGGCCTCCTTCTCGTCGATCATGCCCTCGTCCACCAGATCCACGGCCACCTTCAGAGCGGCCACGGCGGTACGCTTGCCGTTGCGGGTCTGGAGCATGTACAGCTTGCCGTCCTCGATGGTGAACTCCATGTCCTGCATGTCCTTGTAGTGCTGCTCCAGGCGGTTGGCGATGTCGGCGAACTGCTCGTACACGCCGGGCATCTCCTCCTGCAGCTTGCTGATGGGAGAGGGGGTGCGCACGCCGGCCACCACGTCCTCGCCCTGGGCGTTGATGAGGTACTCACCAAAGAGGGCCTTCTCACCGGTGGCGGGGTTGCGGGTGAAGGCCACGCCGGTGCCGGAGGTGTCGCCGGAGTTGCCAAAGACCATGGACTGGACGTTGACGGCGGTGCCCCAGTCGTAGGGGATCTCGTTCATGCGGCGGTAGACGTTGGCGCGGGGGTTGTCCCAGGAGCGGAACACGGCCTTGACGGCCTCCATGAGCTGGACCTTTGGGTCCTGGGGGAAGTCCTCGCCCTTCTCGTTCTTGTAGAACTCCTTGAAGCGGACCACCAGCTCCTTCATGTCGTCGGCGTCCAGCTCCACGTCCTGCTTGACGCCCTTCTTGTCCTTCAGGTCGTCGATGATCTCCTCAAAGCGCTTCTTGGAGAGCTCCATGACCACGTCGGAGAACATCTGGATGAACCGGCGGTAGGAGTCGTAGGCGAAGCGGGGGTTGCCGGTCTTGGCGGCGAAGCCCTCCACGGACACGTCGTTGAGGCCCAGGTTGAGGATGGTGTCCATCATGCCGGGCATGGAGGCCCGGGCGCCGGA
>CAUBHZ010000134.1 GCA_958435885.1 uncultured Intestinimonas sp.
GCGGGCAGCTCCACCCGGACACCGATGTCCACCTGGTTGTTGATGAGGGGGATACCCAGGCGCTTGCACTCGTTGGCGAACCACTCGGCGCCGGAGCGGCCGGGGGCGGCGATGAGCCAGTCGCAGCACACCTCGTCCCCCTTCTCCAGGCCCAGACGGTAGCCGCCGTCGGCGGCGTCGATGGTCTTGACGGCGGTGTTGAACCGGAACTCGATGCCCTTCTTCAGATCCTCGTAGATGTTCTGGAGGATGACCAGGTTCTTCTCGGTGCCCAGGTGCTTGCACCGGGCCTGGAGGAGGTGGAGATCAAACTCCAGAGCCTTCTTCTCCAGGGCCTTGGCCGCCGGGGTGGAGGTGGAGAACATCTCGGTGGTGGCCCCGTGGGCCACGTTGATGGAGTCCACGTACTCGATGAGGTTCATGACCTCCTTGGCGTCCATAAAGTCGGTGAGCCAGCCGCCGAAGGCGGTGGTAAAGTTGAACTTGCCGTCGGAGAAGGCGCCGGCGCCGCCGAAGCCGCACATGGTGTCGCAGACCTTGCACTGGATGCAGTCCTTCACCTTCCCCGCCACGATGGGGCAGCTCCGGCTGTAGATGTCCCGGCCCTGCTCCAGGACCACCACCTTCAGCCCGGGGTTCTGCTTCATCAGCTCGTAACCTGCGTAGATACCGGCCTCTCCGCAGCCAATGATGGCAACGTCGTATCTCTCGCTCATGTGTGCTCTTCTCCTTTGTCTGTTCATTCCATCCCAATCCGATGGGGGCATACTACTTCTAGTATAGTATAGCATGTTTTGTCAAGTCTACGCCACCCCGGCGCAAAAAAGTGCCCCTCCCGGGCGGGAGGGGCGTTGAGCATGCTCAGATATTCGGCGACTTAAAAGACGGTGCCCACGGCGGTCATGCCCTGGTCCAGGTCGGCCCGGTAGTCCGGGTCCTCCGGATCGAGGCTGTTGATGACCACGCCGTCGCTGCCGTTCTTCGCCGTGGAGTGGATGTACTTCCCCTCTCCCAGGTACATGGCCACGTGGCCGGGGAAGAAGAGGAGGTCGCCGGGCTCCATATCGGCCCGGGGGATCTCCCGGACGGGGAAGCCCTCCACGATGTTGGCGTCCCGGTAGATAACCACCCCGTTGAGAAGGTAGCTCATGGACACCAGCCCCGAGCAGTCGATGCCCATGGGGGTCTTGCCGCCCCAGCGGTAGTGGGTACCCCGGTAGGTGAGGGCGGTGTCCACCACCGCCTTGCGCAGCTGCGCCGGGTCCTCAAACCGGGGCTTTTCGTAATATTCCCCCAGGAAACTACATTTTGTATAGCCTTCCCGGCCGTCGGGCAGCTCCACCCGGAGCCAGCCGTCGTCGTTGGGGGTGCCCGCCGGGGAGAGGATGGCCCCCCGGGTGAGGGTGGCCAGAGGGAAGCAGGCCACGGCGGGACCGGAGAGGACGTCGCAGATGCCCTTGAGGACCACCCGCTTGGGCCGCTCGGTCCAGCGGCGGACCAGGTGGTCGCCGGTGAGGACGTGCTCCGCTTGCAGGTAGCCCTCATAGCGGTAGGGGGTCCGGGCCAGGTACCAGCCCGGCTTTACCTCCTCCAGGAGCTCCACCACCATACCGGCCAGTACTTCGTCCGCCCGCTCGCACTGGAGCTGGGGCCGGCTCATGAGGGGGCAGACAGGTTCGATGACAATGGCTTTCATATCAGTATCAGCCTCCCGTGCAGAATGCAGGCGCCGGGGCGCCGTAGGTGTCGTAGATGGCCTTGGCCAGCCGGCCGATGAACATCTTCTGCCGCTTGTCCCCCTCGGGACTGGGGCCGTCCCAGGTGAAGATGCCCAGGAACCAGTCGCCGCCGGGCTGGAAAAAGACCCCGGCGTCGTGGCTCAGGTAGTCCAGGCCGCCGGTCTTGTGGGCAAAGTCCACCGGGTAGGGAATATAGCGCAGGATATCGTCCATGGACCGCTGGCGGCGGAGCATGTCCAGGGCCACGGCGGCGAGGGACTCATTGAGGATCTCCCCCCGGCACAGCTTGCGGTAGAGGGCAAACTGGTCGGCGGCGGAGGTGTAATTGTTCCGGCCGGCGGCAATGGCGTCCCAGTCCAGCATCTTCCGCTGGCACACCGTGTGCCGGAGGCCCAACACATCCCGGGCGTAAGCGTTGACGGTGTCGTAGCCCACAGCGGAGAGCACCCGGTTGGTGGCGGTGTTGTCGCTCTCCACGATCATCCAGTAGAGGAGCTCCCACAGGGAGCAGCTGGTGGGGCCGTACTCAAAGACCTCTGAATCCTCCAGCAGCACCTCGGCGGGCAGGTCCAGCGTCTGGCCCAGGGAGAGGCGGCCCTGCCGCACCTCCTCCAGGGCGGCCAGGAGCACCGGCACCTTGATGGTGGAGGCCGACACCACCTGGGTGTCCGGCTCCAGGGCCCAGAGGACCTTGTCGCTCTCCACCTCGCCCACCAGTACGGAGGTCTTGCAGGGGAAGGCGGCGATCTCCTGTTTCAGATAGGTATCCAGTGCTTGCGCCGTCATAATGGGAGCACCTCCAGACGTCCGGTGTCGGCGTCCATGGCGGCCATGGCCCCCAGGGGCAGGGAGAGGTTGGGCAGGCTGTGGCCGCAGGAGAGGCCGGAGAGGACCGGCTTCCCCGCCGGGACGATGAGCTCCCGAAAAACCTCCTCCAGGGTGAGGGAGCGCTCCGGGTCCTCGGGGGGACAGTCGGTCCAGGCCCCCAGGAGCACCCCGGCGCAGTCCCGGAACTTTCCCGCGTTCCTGAGCTGGGTGAGCATGCTGTCGATGCGGTAGACCTTCTCCCCCACGTCCTCCAGGAAGAGGAGCTTCCCCTTCGTGTCGATCTCCCAGGGGGTACCCAGGGAGGCGGCCAGCAGGGACAGGTTGCCGCCGCACAGCCGGCCCATGGCGCTGCCGTGGGAGAGGGCGGTGAGGGGTCCGGGGTTCTCCACCGGCCCGGCCAGGGGACCGAAGAGGCAGCGCCGCAGTCCGGACATGGTGACCTCGTCCACCGGCTTGTAGTAGTCGGCGGCGGGCATGGGGGCGTGGAAGGTGACAAAGCCGCACACCTGGTTGAAGGCGGTGTGGAGGGCGGTGATGTCGCTGTAGCCCACGAAGAGCTTGGGCCGCCGGGCGATGGCGTCCAGGTCCAGCAGGGGGAGGAGGCGGTGGGCGCCGTAGCCTCCCCGGAGGCAGAGCACCCCGGCGATGGTATCGTCGGCAAAGGCGGCCTGGAGGTCGGAGGCGCGCTGGGCGTCGTCGGCGGCGAAGTAGCCGTGGCGGCTGGCGGCGTAGCAGGAGGGGTAGGGGACCGGCTCCAGGCCCAGGGCCTTCACGGCGTCCACGGCGGCGGGGAGCCGCTGGGCCTCCACGGCGGAGCTGGGCGCCAGCAGGGCCACCCGGGCGCCGGGATAGAGGGGATTGGGTGTGATCATCTCTCTCTCCCTCCGGCTCACTGCCACTGCCCACAGGGGATATTGGTCACGCCGATGCCCGGGTCGTCGCTCATGCGGATGACGGCCTCGTCAAAGACCGGCCCGCCAGTGAAGGGGTCCTGGGCGCACAGGGAGGGGCCGTCCAGGTCGCAGCGGGTGATGACGCTGCGGCCCGCCGCCAGGTGGGCGGCGGCGGCCACCGCCAGCCGGGACTCCAGCATGCAGCCGATCATGCACTCCACGCCGTAGATCTCGGCCACGTCGCAGATCTTCAGGGCCTGCCAGATGCCGCCGGTCTTCATGAGCTTGATGTTGATGAGGTCGGCCGCCCCCCGGCGGATGATCTCCACCGCGTCGGCGGGGGAAAAGACTGACTCGTCGGCTAGGATGGGGGTGCGCACCCGGCTGGTGACGTAGGCCATGCCCTCCAGGTCGTGGGCGGGGACGGGCTGCTCCACCAGGTCGATGTCCAGACCCCTGTCCTCCATGGCCGAGATGATGGACACCGCCCCCTTGGCGGTCCAGCCCTGGTTGGCGTCCACCCGGAGCTTCACGTCGGGACCCACCGCCTCCCGGATCTTCTCCATCCGCTCCACGTCGGCCCTGGGGTCCTTGCCCACCTTGATCTTCAGGATGCGGTAGCCCCGCGCCACCGCCTCCAGGCTGTCCTTCACCATCTCCTCCACCGGGTTCACCGAGATGGTGAGGTCGGTCTCCAGCTCCCGCCGGGCGCCGCCCAGGGCCCGCCACACCGGAATGCCGTACCGCTTGCCCCAGAGGTCGTACACCGCCATGTCCACCGCCGCCTTGGCGGAGGTGTTCTTCACCATGCAGGCCTGGAGCTTCCTCATCACCCCGTCCAGGTCCTCCACCTCCATGCCCACCAGGGCGGGGCGGATGAAGTCCCGGACGGCGCACTCGATGGAGCCCATGGTGTCGCCGGTGATGACGGCGGTGGGGGGCGCCTCGCCGTAGCCCACCTGGCCGTCGTCGGCCACCACCATCACCGCCACATCCTCCAGATGGGTGACGGTGCGCAGGGCCGTCTTGAAGGGGTGGCGCAGCGGGAGAGAGATGCGTCCGATACGAATGTCCTGGATGACCATGGGTCACGCCCCCTGAAATAAAATTTCAACCCTCAGCGGGTCGATACACGGCTTTTTCAGCCTTTCAGACTTCACTTAGGTGAATTGTACCATGGACCTTCCCCCTTGTAAAGAGACAACCTGCCGCCGGAGGGCGGTCCGCCCCGGTCACCGCCCTCCCTCCGGCCCGACGGGCGAAACGAAATTTCCCGCCCCGGGCGAGGGAAAAGTCCTTTTTTAAGGACTTTTTATCTGGTAAGATAGAGAGACAGAGACGGAGGGATGTCCCATGGCCAGAGGGGCGGGACAAAAACAGAAGCTGCTGGTGCTCCGTCAGATCCTGCTGGAGCGCACCGACGAGGAGCACCCCATCACCACCCAGGCCCTCATCGACGCCCTGGCGGCCCAGGGCATCCCGGCCGAGCGCAAGAGCGTCTACGACGACATGGAGGTGCTGCGGCAGACGGGACTGGACATCCAGAGCCGGAAGGGGAAGGACCCGGGCTGGTTCGTGGGGGAGCGCTCCTTTCAGCTGCCGGAGCTCAAGCTGCTGGTGGACGCGGTGCAGTCCTGCAAATTCATCACCAAGCGGAAGAGCGACGACCTCATCCGCAAGCTGGAGGGTCTCACCAGCGTCCACCAGGCCCGGCAGCTCCAGCGGCAGGTCTACGTGGACCGGCGGGTCAAGACCATGAACGAGAGCGTCTACTACTCCATCGACAAGCTCCACACCGCCCTGGCCGCCGGGAAGGCGGTGACCTTCCGCTACTTCGACTACGACGTGCGGAAGGAGAAGGTCTTTCGCCGGAACGGGCGGCGGTACACCGTCTTTCCCCACGGCCTCATCTGGAACAGCGAGAACTACTACCTGGTGGGCTGGGACGGCGCCAAGAAGGAGGTGCGCCACTACCGGGTGGACAAGATGGCCGAGCTGGCCGTCACCTGTCTGAAGCTGGAGGAGGGGGAGGACCTGGACCGGTCCACCTTCGACATGGCTGCCTACGCCGCCAAGCACTTCGGCATGTTCAGCGGCCGGGAGGGCAAGGTCCGCCTGCGCTGCGACAACAGCATGGTGGGGGTCATGCTGGACCGGTTCGGTCAGGAGGTCATCCTGGTCCCCGACGGCTCCGACCACTTCACCCTCACCGTGGACGCGGTGGTCTCCCCCCAGTTTTACGGCTGGCTCTTCGGCCTGGGGGAGGGGGTGGTCCTCACCGGCCCCGACTGGGCAGTGGAGGACTACCGGCAGCAGCTCCGGGCCGCCCTGGGACAGGACCAATGAACAAAG
>CAUBHZ010000135.1 GCA_958435885.1 uncultured Intestinimonas sp.
GCGGGCGGCACAGCTTATCGAGGGTTGAACCTACGTCCGATTACAGCGGGGGAGCGCGAGGGGGCGGCAGCCCGCCTCGCGTGGGATCGAATGCCCCGCCCTTGAGGGCGGCGAGCGCAGCGAGGACTTTTCCGGCCCAGCCGGAAAAGTACCGGCATTCTAGGTGCCCGCCGGTTCCGCCGGCGGGCGGCACAGCTTATCGAGGGTTGAACCTACGTCCGATTACAGCGGGGGAGCACGTGGCAGGCGGCACGGTGTTTACACGCTGGTGGTCATGACCTCTTTGGCGTCATACCCCGCCTGACGGAGGGCGCTCATGATCTCCTCCTTGTGGACGAGCCCGAAGGCCTCCAGAGTGACCCGCAGCTCCACGCCGCTCTGGCGGTTGATGTTCACAAACTGGTTGTGGTCCAGCCGGATGATGTTGCCGTTGAGCTCGGCCACCAGCTCGGCCACCCGGACCAGCTCGCCGGGCCGGTCGGGGAGCTGCACCGAGAAGGTGAACACCCGCCCCCGGCTCACCAGGCCGTGCTGGACCAGAGAGGAGACGGTGATGACGTCCATGTTGCCGCCGGAGAGGACGCTCACCACGTTCTTGCCCTTGCAGTCCAGGTGATTGAGGGCGGCGATGGACAGAAGTCCGGCGTTCTCCACGATCATCTTGTGCTTTTCCATCATGTCCAGAAAGGCATCCACCAACTCGTCGTCGTCGATGGTAATGATGCCGTCCAGATTCTGCTGGATGTAGGGGAAGATCTTGTCCCCCGGGGTCTTGACCGCTACGCCGTCGGCAATGGTCTCCACCTTGTCCAGGGTGACCACGTGGCCGGCCTCCAGGCTGGCCTTCATGGAGGCGGCGCCGGTGGGCTCCACGCCGATGACCTTCACGTTGGGGTTGAGGAGCTTGGCCAGGGTGGCCACGCCGGAGGCCAGGCCGCCGCCGCCTACGGGCACCAGGATGATGTCCACGTCGGGCAGGTCGGAGAAGATCTCATAGGCGATGGTGCCCTGTCCGGTGGCCAGGACGGGATCGTTGAAGGGGTGGATGTAGGTGTACCCCTCCGACTCGGAGAGCCGGCCGGCCAGCTCGGCGGCGTCGTCGAAGACAGCGCCGTGGAGGATGACCTGGGCGCCGTAGTCCTTGGTGTTGTTCACCTTCACCAGGGGGGTGGTGGTGGGCATGACCACGGTGGCCTTCACCCCGGCGGCCTGGGCGGCATAGGCCACGCCCTGGGCGTGGTTGCCGGCGGAGGCGGTGATGAGCCCCCGCTCCTTCTCCTCCTGAGAGAGGGTGCTGATCTTGTAATAGGCGCCCCGGATCTTATAGGCACCGGTCACCTGCATGTTCTCCGGTTTAATGTAGACCTGGTTCCCCGTGGCCTTGGAAAGGGCGGTGGAATGGACCAGATGGGTGTCGGCCAGCACCCCGGCGAGCACGCTCCGTGCGGCCTTGAAATCCTCTAATGTCATCATGGCGCTTCACTTCCTCTTGTTTTACGACTGTATTCTTTTATCATAATGAGTTTTGCTCTCCCTGTCAATGCCCGGCCATTGACACCCACCCGGCGTGAGGGTACAATAGCCATGTATCCCCTGTTTAAGGAGGCTGTTATGGCGAAAGTAGTGAAACGATCCGTACTCCCCATCTACGCGGTGGCTGTGGTGTGGCTGATCTTCGGCCTGTTCCTGCCCTTCTACCGGCCCCTCCACTATGTGGCCGCCATTCTGGTCTCCCTGGTGGTCTTTCTCATCGCCAAGGCCCTGTGCCCCGACCGGACCTTCGAAACGCCGGAGCCGGAAAAGAAGGCCAAGGCGGAGCCCGCCCAGGAGAAGCCCGCTTCCACCGGCGATCCGGAGCTGGACGCCCTCATCCGGGAACGGGACCGGGCGGTGTCCGAGATGCGCCGGCTCAACGACGCCATCGCCGACCCCACCATCTCCGCCCAGATCGACCATCTGGAGTCCACCACCAAAAAGATCATCTCCCATGTGGTGGAGCATCCCAAGAAGCTCCCCCAGATCCGGAAATTCCTCAACTACTACCTCCCCACCACCCTCAAGCTCCTCAACGCCTACGACCGCATGGGAGCCGCCGGGGTGTCCGGGGAAAACATCGACGGCACCATGGGCAAAATAGAGGCCATGATGGGCACCGTGGTCCGGGCCTTCGACCGGCAGCTGGACGCCCTCTTCGGCGACGAGGCCCTGGATATCTCCACCGACATCACCGTGCTGGAAAACCTGCTTGCCCAGGAGGGGCTGGCCGGCGAACAGCTGGGCGGCCAGGGCTGAGGCTCTCATCCCCGCCCGCCCAAGACAGAACACATTACGAAAGCGAGGGAATCACGCCATGTCCGACAACAACGACTTCACCCCCGAGCTCACCCTGAACCCCGACCTGTCCGCCGGTACCGCTGCCGCCCAGGCTCCCCAGGCACCGGAGCTCACCCTCACCCCCGACCAGAGCGCCGAGGACGCCGCCGCGGCCCAGAAGGCCCGGGACGAGCATGCCGTACAGCTGGACGAGAGCCAGCTCACCGAGGCCGAGCGGAAGATGGTGGACGACTTTGCCCAGAAAATCGACATCACCGACTCCAACGTGGTCCTTCAGTACGGCGCCGCCGCCCAGAAGAACATCGCCTCCTTCTCCGAGAACACCCTCAACTCCGTCCGCACCAAGGACCTGGGGGAGATCGGCCAGTCCCTGGCCGGCCTGGTGGGGGAGCTCCAGCACTTCGGCCAGGAGGAGAAGAGCGGCATCTTTGGCTTCTTCCAGAAGAAGAAAAACGACCTGGAGGCCATGAAGGCCCAGTACGCCAAGGCCGAGACCAACGTGAACAAGATCGTGGAGGTGCTGGAGGGCCACCAGGTGACCCTGATGAAGGACATCGCCATGCTGGACCAGATGTACGACCTCAACACCAAATACTATAAAGAGCTCACCATGTATATCCTGGCGGGCAAGAAGCGGCTCAAGCAGGTCAGGGAGAACGACCTGGAGGCCCTGCGGAAGAAGGCTGCGGAGACCGGCGCCCAGGAGGACGCCCAGGCCTACAACGACCTGGCCAACATGTGCTCCCGGTTCGAGAAGAAGATCCACGACCTGGAGCTCACCCGGATGATCTCCATCCAGATGGGTCCCCAGACCCGGCTCATCCAGAACAACGACGCCCTTATGCTGGAGAAGATCCAGTCCTCCCTGGTGAACACCATCCCCCTGTGGAAGAGCCAGATGGTCCTCTCCCTGGGCCTGGAGCACTCCCGGCAGGCCACCGCGGCCCAGAACGCCGTCACCAACATGACCAACCAGCTCCTCCAGAAGAATGCCGACATGCTGAAGATGGGCACCATCGAGACGGCCAAGGAGGCCGAGCGGAGCGTGGTGGACATCCAGACCCTCCAGCACACCAACCAGCAGCTCATCTCCACCCTGGATGAGGTCATGAAGATCCAGCAGGACGGCGCTCAGAAGCGCAAGGAGGCCGAGCTGGAGCTGGGACGCATCGAGGGCGAGCTCAAGCAGAAGCTGCTGGAGCTGCGGGGCTGAGGAGTTTAGACCATGGAAATGCTGAAAAAACGCTGGGTGGCGGTGGTCATTCTGCTGCTGGTCATCGCCCTCTCCATCTGCATCGGACTCATGCGGGCACCCACGGGCAGCGACCAGCCTGTCGTGGACCAGGCCCAGAGCCTGGACACCGGACTGGACATCGCGCCCTACCGGACCTGGCTGTGGGATGAGGCCGGCGTCCTCTCCTCCGATACAGAGGACACCATCTGCCTCTATAATGCCAACTGGGACGCCCGGTACCGCAGCCTGGTGGCGGTGGCGGCGGTGCTGGACACCGACGGCCAGACCATCGGCGACTACGCCTACTCCCTGGCCAACGAGATCGGCCTCTCCTCCATGGACGCCCTGCTGGTGGTGGACGCAGGCACCGCGGACGCCTATCTGGCCCTGGGAGACGACTTCCTCCCCGGTCTCACCTCCGCGGACGTCACCACCCTGCTGGACCAGAACCTGCGCTCCCCTCTCCAGACGGGGAACTGCGATGAGGGCGTCCTGGCCCTCTTTTCCGCCCTGGACCAGATCTATGTGAACACCTACGGCGCCTCCGGCAGCGGGGATTACAACTACTATTATAGCAACTCTCTCGACACCGTCATGACGGTGGTCACCGTGGTCATCTTCCTGGCGGTCCTGCTGGCGGTCCTCACCGCCATCGACACCGCCCGGTATAACGCCTACCGTCAGGCCTACTACGGCGTGGCCACGCCCCCCTTCGTCTTCCGGCCCATCCTCTTCTGGCACGGGCCGGGCTACGGCTGGTACCGCCGACGCTGGCACCAGCCCCCTCCCCCGCCGCCCAGAGGGCCTCGGGGACCCACGCCCCCCAGAGGGGGCGGCTTCGGGGGCGGCTTCAGCAGCCACCGGGGCGGCGGCTTCAGCAGCAGTCGCGGCGGCGGTTTCGGCGGCTCCTTCGGCGGCAGCCGGGGCGGTGGCTTCGGCGGCGGCTTTGGAGGCTCCCGCGGCGGCGGCTTCGGCGGTGGCCGGGGCGGCGGTTTCGGCGGCCGCAGATAACAGACAGGACACCCGGAGGGGAGCACACCCTCCGGGTGTTTTTTCAGACACAACTTGAACACATCTATGGGATAGGATAAAGACAGAGAGGGGGAGACGGCCGTGCCGGACACCATCCTGATCGTGGAGGACGAGCCCCGGATGGGTGCCATCCTTCAGGACTATTTCACCGCCCACGGAGTGGACAGCGACCTGGCCTCGGACGGCGACGCCGCCCTGGAGCACTTCGCCCGGCGGGACTACGACGCGGTGCTGCTGGATGTGATGATGCCGGGACTGGACGGCTACGGCGTCTGCCGGGCCATCCGCCAGGAGAGCGATCTGCCCATCCTCTTCCTCACCGCCCTGGGCGGAGAGGAGCAGGCCCTCCACGGCTACGCCCTGGGGGCGGACGATTATATCACGAAACCCTTCTCCCTGGCCCTCCTCTACGCCAAGACCACCGCCCTCATCCGCCGGAGCCGGGGCACCGAGGACGGCGCCCTGGTCTGCGGGGAAATTCGCCTACAACCGGGGCCCATGCTGTGTACAGTAAGTAATACGCCAGTCAAATTATCCCCTCGGGAGTACAATTTACTTCTCTGTCTCCTCCGGAACCGGGGCAGGGTCCTCTCCCGGGAGCAGCTCCTCACCCGGGTGTGGGGCTGGGACTTCGAGGGGGAGGACCGGGCGGTGGACGTGCAGATCAAGAACCTCCGGGCCGCCCTGGGGAGTGCCGGGAAACAGATCAAGACCGTGTTCAAGGCGGGCTACAAGCTGGAGTCGGAGTAACGGCCCGCCGGAAGGGAGCCTCCTATGAAACAGAAGCTGTTTTTGCCCCTCTTCCTCCGCACCGCCGCCCGCTTTCTCCTGCTGTGGGCCCTGATGGTCCTCCTCCTCTCCTTCCGGGAACTAGACGCCCAGACCACCCGTCTCAAGAGCGGCGTCAGCGAGACCCGGGACTTCAACCTGGAAAACTGCCAGCTGGTGCTGGAGGGCGGCAGCGAGCCATGGAACAGGCCGGCCATTCTGGATGACCGCATGTCCGCCCATTACGCCAGCTACGGCGCCGTGGGGGTCTTCCGACTCTACGACACCGAGGGCACGGAGCTGGCCCGGAGCCAGCTCACCTACGGCTCCTTCTCCCTCCCCGGCAAGGGGGTCTACGACCACTTTCTGAACTTCGACGCCGTCCTCACCGACGACGAGCAGCTCGCCCTGGGCCGCCTTCTCCGAGAGGAGCGGCAG
>CAUBHZ010000136.1 GCA_958435885.1 uncultured Intestinimonas sp.
ATCATCATGGGCGCCAACATCGGCACCACGGTCACCGCCCAGCTCCTCCGGCTGGGAGACCTCTCTTCGGACAACCTCTTCCTGGCCATGCTCAACCCCTCCGTGCTGGGACCTCTGCTGGCGGCTGTGGGCGTGGTGTTCTACATGTTCATCCGGGGCGGGAAGAAGCGCATCATCGGCCAGATCGTCCTGGGCCTGGGCCTGCTCTTCATCGGCATGAAGACCATGGAGGGAGCCGTCTCCGGCCTCCAGGAGCTGCCGGAGTTCCAGTCCCTCTTCTCGGCCTTCTCCAACCCCCTGCTGGGCATCCTGGTGGGCGCTGCCGTCACCGCCCTCCTCCAGAGCTCCTCGGCCTCCATGGGCATCCTCCAGGCGGTGAGCTCCACGGGGCTGGTCTACTTCAACACCGCCATCCCCCTTATCATGGGACAGAACATCGGCACCTGCGTTACCGCCATCCTCTCCTCCATCGGCGCCAGCCGGAACGCCAAGCGGACGGCCATGATCCACCTGCTCTTCAACGTCATCGGCACCGCCTTCTTCCTGGCCGTCCTCTACCTGGGCAACGCCCTGTTCCGCTTCCCCTTCTGGCATTCGGTGATGAACATGGGTTCCATCGCCAACCTGCACCTGGGCTTCAACATCGGCTGTACCCTGCTGTTGCTGCCCTTCCACAAGGTGCTGGTGAAGATCGTGGAGCGGCTGGTCCCCGGCGACACCAACGCCCCTGAATTCAACCTTCTGGACGAGCGTTTCCTCTCCTCCCCCTCCGTGGCCCTGGAGCAGGCCCGGTCTGCGGTGATCTCCATGGGTGAGAAGGCCCGGGAGGACCTGCGCCTGGCGGTGGAGCTCCTGGCCGACTACGACGAGAAGAAGCTGGAGCGGCTCAACGAGAACGAGGCCACCATCGACAAGCTGGAGAACACCCTGGACAGCTACCTGGTCAAGCTCACCGACCGCGCCCTCACCGATCCGGAGAGCGCCCTGGTCTCCGAGCTCCTCCACACCCTCACCAATTTCGAGCGCATCGGCGACTACGCCGTCAACGTCTCCGAGATCGCCACCACCATGCACCAGCGGGAGATCGCCTTCTCCGACGTGGCCCGAAAAGAGGTGGACGCCCTCACCAGCGCAGTGGAGGCCACCCTGGACATCACCCTGGAGTGCTACGAGAAGCGGGACCACGCGCTGGCCCTCCATGTGGAGCCCCTGGAGGAGGTGGTGGACCTGATGGAGGAGGTGCTGAAGAACCGCCACGTGGAGCGGCTCAAGACCGGCGCCTGCACCATCGAGCTGGGCACCCAGTTCCTGGAGCTCACCATCAACCTGGAGCGCATCTCCGATCACTGCTCCAACGTGGCCATGCTCATCGTCCGCCAGACCACCCCGGCCAGCCAGCACCTGCCGGATACCCACACCTATCTCAAATACCTCCACGCCGGAGGAGACCACGATTTCGATACCCTCTTTGCCAATTACCGGGCCCAGTACTTCGGGCCCATTGAGAAGGACGAGGGCATCTTCCCCGCCGAGGTCCCGGCGTCCTGAAAGCAAAGCGCCCTCCAATGGAGGGCGCTCCTTTTTTTGCAAAAGAAAAGCGGTGCTCCTTGTGGAGCACCGCTGAGATCGTGGGGAGAGATCACATCAGCTTCACGGTGTAGTAGACGGCCATGATGAAGATCCACGCCACCAGGGCAAAGATGAGGTAGTAGGCAGCGCCGGTCCCCAGGACCAGGGCGGCGGCCACAGCCACGGCCACGATGGCGCAGGTGAGGTAGATCATGCCGTAGGAGGTGCTGCGCTGGAAGAGCTGACGCTTCTTGCCGCCCAGGGAGAGGGCGCCGCCGTTGGCGGAGGCGGAGCGGCACAGGACCACCGTCGCCACCAGGATCACGGCCAGCACCACCACATAGGCGTAGACCAGGGTCTGGTGGGCGCCGCCGGCCCGGCGGAAGAGCCACAGGCCCAGCAGGCCCAGGGCGGAGAGGACGGTGACGGTGAAGAACTCATGCTGGTAGAGGTAGTACACCAGGGCCAGCACGGCGGCCGCAGGCACCACGCCGCAGAGGAACTGGACACCGGTGTCATAGAAGCGGTAGGTGACCGCGGAGATCACCAGGGCGGCCAGGAAGATGCCGGTCAGGACGCCGGGGAGGGTGGTGCGCTTGCCGCCCTTGGCCCAGAAGATGGCCCAGAGCAGGCAGACCACGGTGGCGGCGGCGGTGACGCCGATGATGGCGGGCCAGGCCTTCAGCAGGGCGCCGGCGAACTCGATTTCACCGGGGGCGGTGGTCACATTGATATAGTAACGGTTGAGCAGAAGCAGAACGAGCTCCGCCACCACGGCGGCTCCGAACCAGATCAGTACCCGGTTCAGGATCACGTCCTCCTTGTGGCTGCGTGCCGCGCGCTTCTCCGCCGCGCGTTTTTCTTTGTCCATGGATCCATCTCCTTGTTCGATGCTCAAAACGACTGGTCCGGAAGATGGCCAGTCTAACGGATGATATTCTATCAGAAATCCCGCTGTTTTGCAACAAGAAAAAACGGTGATCCCGGCTTATGTTGCCAGGAAGGGCGGGATATGATACAATCGACCTATCTTTTCTTGATTCAGTGAGGCGGACTATGAAACGAATCCTTCCCCTCCTGTGTGCGGCGGCGCTCCTCACGGGCTGCGCCTCCACCCAGGAGCCCGTGATCCAATCCTTTTTTGCCATGGACACCACCATGTCCATCACCGCTTACGACCGGGACCCCACCGAGGCCCTGGTGGCCGCCCAGCAGGAGGTCAACCGGCTGGACGCCCTGTGGTCCCGGACCCGGCCGGACAGCGATGTGGCCCGGCTCAACGCCGCCGCCGGCGCGGGCGGGGTGGAGGTGGACCCGGACACCGCCGCCCTGCTGGAGCAGGCCGACGCCGCCGCCGTGGAGAGCGGCATGGCCTTTGATCCGGTGCTGGCGCCGGTGATGGACGCCTGGGGCTTCGGCGCCACCGAGAGCGAGACCACGGCGGTCCACCGGGTGCCGGAGCAGTCGGAGCTGGACGCCCTCCTGCCCCTGACCCGGGATCTGCCCGTGGTGGAGGGGGATACCGTATCCCTGCCTGTGGCAGGCCAGGCGGTGGATCTGGGGGCCATCGCCAAGGGAGCCGCCGCCAAATATGTGGTGGAGGCCCTCGCCGGGCACGGGGTGGAGTCCGCCATCATCGCCCTGGGGGGCAACATCACCGCCCTGGGCACCAAGCCCGACGGCAGTTCCTTCCGGGTGTATGTCCGGGACCCCCAGGGAGAGGGGGAGGACTACCTGTGTCTCATGTCCCTGCCGGCGGGGTGGACCTGCTCCACCTCCGGAGGCTATGAGCGGTATTTTGAGGCCGACGGGCAGATCTACCACCACATCATCGACCCCGCCACCGGCTATCCGGCCCGGTCAGGGCTCCTTTCGGTGACGGTGGTGGCCCAGGACCCGGCTCTGGCCGACGCCTGGTCCACCGCCCTCTACGTCCTGGGGGCGGACGAGGCACTGTCCCGCTGGAAGAGCGGCGAGGGCACCGTGGCCGGGATGGAGCTCATCCTGGTGACGGAGGAGGGCCACGTCTATGTCACCGAGGGCCTGGAGGAGGGCCTGGAGACCCTGGGAGAGGGGGCGGGCTACACCTATGAGATCGTCCGCCGCTGACCGCGTCCGGCCCACGGTACTGGACGGTCTGGTGGTGCTGGCGGTGCTGGTGGCCGCCGGAGCCATTTTATTTGCCTTTCGGCCAAAGGCCGGCAACTTTCTCACCGCCCGGATCGTCTTAAACAATGAGCTGGTGGCGGAGCTGCCCCTCAGCGACCTGGACGAGCCGGTCACCATCGAGGTGCCGGGTGCCAGATACCCCATCACCGTGGAGGCGGAGCGGGGGCGGATCCGGGTCGCCCACAGCGACTGCCCCAGCCAGGACTGTGTCCACACCGGATGGGTCTCCCGTTCCGGCGGGCAGATCGTGTGCCTGCCCAATCGCCTGGTCATCACCGTCACCGGCGGCACGGCGGAAGCCGACGCCGTGACGGGTTGAGAGGGGGCGGTATGGAATGACGCACTCTGTCCGCCGCCTGACCCGCTGCGCGGTGCTCACCGCCCTGGCCCTCGCCATCTCCGTGTGCGAGGGTCTGGTGCCCCTGAGCATCCTCATCCCCCTCCCCGGCCTGCGCCTGGGCCTTGCAAATCTGGTCACGGTATATGCCCTGTGCCGGCTCTCCGCCCGGGAGGCCTTCGGCATCCTGATGGCGCGGTGTCTGCTGGGGGCCATCGTGGGCGGCAATCTCTCCGCCCTGGCTTTCTCCCTCACCGGCGGCGTGCTGGCCTTCGGGGTCATGTGGCTTCTGCTCCACGTCAGAGGGCTCTCCCTCTTCGGCGTGTGCATCGCCGGCGCTGCCGCCCACAACACCGGCCAGATCCTGGCCGCCATGGGTGTGCTGGCCTCGCCGGCCATCGCGGTGTACCTGGCGCCGCTCCTGCTGGCCAGTATCCTGACCGGCGCCGTCACCGGCGCGGCCTCCATTCTGCTGGTGCGCCGGGTACCCTGGGGAGAGGGAGAGAGAACGTAACGGATTCGTTACCTCTTTGTAGTGCTTTTTCCGGTGTTTTGTCGTATGATGCAGATACCAATGAACACGATGGAGGAGACAAGACATGAAGCACCTTTTGCGTCCCGGGGCTCTGCTGCTGGCCCTGGGCCTGACCCTTTCCCTGGCCGCCTGCGGCCCCAAGCAGGAATCGTCCGGGTGGCAGCCCGACCACAGCGAGCCGGTCCAGACGGAGACCGCCGCCCTGGAGCCCACGCCCACGCCGGCGGCTGACCCCTATGACGCCGTGCGGAACTACTGGTCGGCCGACCAGCTCACCCAGGCGTGGGGACCGGAGCAGCCGGTGGAGCACCTCTTTTTCCACCCCATCATCGCCTATCCCCAGTACGCCTTCTCCAGCGCCGTCCCCGCCGACCGGCAGAAGGGCCTGGACGACTGGATGGTGACGGTGGACGAATACAAGGAGATCCTCCAGAACCTCTATGACAAGGGCTATATCCTGGTGGCCATGGAGGACGTGTGGAGCGAGGTCACCGACGGCAGCGGCGCCCACATGGTGCGCAACACCCTGATGCTGCCCGAGGGGAAGAAGCCCCTGGTCATCTCCTTCGACGACGTGAACTACTACGACTACATGCTGGCCGAGGGCTTCACCTCCAAGCTGGTGGTGGGGGAGGACGGCCAGATCTGGGCCGAGTGCACCGACCCCAACACCAAGGAGACCTTCCTCACCCAGGACCTGGATGCCACCCCCATCCTGGACAACTTCGTCCTGGAGCATCCCGACTTCTCCCTCAACGGCGCCAAGGCCATCTATTCCCTCACCGGCTACCAGGGGATTCTGGGCTACCGGACCCAGAACGACCGGGACATCGCACCCGGTGACCCCAAGCGGCCGGAGTTCGAGGCCTACCGCCAGAAGGAGATCGACGCGGTGAAGCCGGTGATCGCGCGGCTCAAGGAGACCGGCTGGACCTTCGGCTCCCACACCTGGGGCCACATCAACCTGGGCAGTGAAAAGCGCACCCTGGAGTCGGTGAAGACCGACACCGAGCGGTGGCTGGAGGAAGTGGGGAGCCTGGTGGGGCCCACCAACATCCTCTTTTATCCCCACGGCGCCCGGCCCGACGGAGACGACTGGCACACCACCGGTCCTGTGTTCCAGTACCTCCAGAATCAGGGCTTCCGGGTCTTCGCCAGCGTGGGCGTCAATTCCTTCTCCTAT
>CAUBHZ010000137.1 GCA_958435885.1 uncultured Intestinimonas sp.
CTCTCTCAAAAATGCAAGCATTTTTTCGAAGAGATGCAGCCTGCTGCGTCGCACTCGCTGCGCTCGCACGCTTGCAGGCTGAGCAGTGTTTTTTCCGACGCACATGTCGCCGGAAAAAACAGACTATACCTGATTCCGTCGTCTACGGACGACGGAACTCTGCGAGGCTCTTTTCTATCATCCCACTGTGGGTCCCGCTTTGACAAAAGACCTCCCGGGCCATTCTATGCCCGGGAGGTCTTTGAGGTTTTTCCCATTACTTGCTCAGGATGAAGAGGTTGCCGTCGGTCACAAAATTTGAGACGCTGTACAGAACCAGCACCTGGTCGATACCGTTCTCCGCCACATACTGGCTCACCGGGGTCTTGTTGTACCGGGGGTCGAAGAGGTGGACCTCGGAAAAGTCCGCCGTGAGGAAGGGTGCCAGGCTGTCGGAGTAGGAGTCCCGGATGACCAGCAGCTTGGGGCCGGCCGTATTCTGGCCCTTCACCACCGCCAGGGGCTTGTTGCCCCCCAGGAAGAAGGAATACTTGTCCTTGACCTCCAGCTTGCTCCAGTCGTAGAGGACCCCGGCCTCGGGCTGGGTGCCGTTCCAGGCGGTGACGGTGATCCCCTCCTCGGGCACGTAGATGTCGATGGAGTCGGGCGCCATCCACCGGACGCCGGAGCTGGAGTAGGTGGTGCCCTTGAAGTCGGTGGAGACGGTGGTCTTCTCATAGTCACTCAGGGGGGTGGTCTCCAGCCCCATGGACTCCATAAGGGCGGCATAGCCGTAGTAGGCCCCCAGGCTGGTCCAGTGGTGGTCCAGCCGGTAGTAGATGTCCTCGTCCTTATGGGCCTCCAGGGCGGAGGCGATGTCCACCCAGTGGGCCTGGGTGGTGGTCTGGGCCTGGGTCAGGATGTCCCCCTCGCTGGCGTTGGGGGCGCCCTCCGGGAGCCGGTCCGCCCACACCGACACCTTGCCGGGGATGAGGGAGAAATACACCGGCACATCCACATTTTCCACCAGTTTGTTCACATAATCCAGATTATTGGTCACCTTGGTGGGGTCGGGCCGGTCGAACCGGGGGATGAGGGTGTCCTTGTCGCAGAGGTAGACCCCGTTGTTCTCCCCCTTGCCCGCCAGGCGCTCGGCCATGGCCTTGGCGGCGATCCACTCGTCCCGGAAGACAAACTGGTCTGTGAGGTAGCTCTCAAAGTCCGACATGAACTTGCCCGTGAAGAAGTCCCCGCTCTCGTCCAGGGGGATTTTCAGGGCAAAGTCCTCTGCCTTCAGGCTGGGCTTCTGGGTCAGGTAGCGGTTCTCGTCCTGGGAGAAGTCCCGGGCGGGGGAGATGAGATTGGCGGCGAAAAAGACGGCCAGGAAGCCGCAGAACAGGATGGTGATGAAAAAGGCGTAGCGTTTTGACATGTCCGGGCCTCCTTTAGAAGCGGAAATAGAGGAAGGGGTTGTAGGTGGCGTCCACCAGGTAGGCGGTGCAGAGGAGGAGCCCCGCCAGGAGGACCACCGGCAGGAGGACCTGCTCCGCCCACTTGGGGAGCCGCCGCCACAGGGCGGCCATCAAGGGGGTGGAGGCCACGCAGGCGGCCAGGAGGGAGGGGCCGTAGGAGCCCAGGTAGTAGCCAAAAGCGCCGTCGGCCAGACCGGCGCCGGACAGGCCGAACATAGCGGAGAGGTAGCCGCCCAGCTGGCCAAAATCCTCCACGGCGAAGATGGCCCAGCTCACCAGCACCAGGAAGAGGGTGTAGATATGCTGGAGCACCCTGGGCCAGCGGTCGATCCACTTCTTGAGCCACAGCTTCTCCACCATGAGGAGGACGCCGAAGTAGAGGCCCCAGAGGAGGAAGTTCCAGCTGGCGCCGTGCCAGATGCCGGTGAGGCCCCACACCACCAGCAGGTTGAAGCACAGCCGTCCCCGGGAGACCCGGTTGCCCCCCATGGGGATATAGACGTACTCCCGGAACCAGGAGCCCAGGGAGATGTGCCACCGCCGCCAGAACTCGGTGATGGAGCGGGAGATATAGGGGTAGTCGAAGTTCTTCAGAAACTCGAAGCCCAGCATCCGGCCCAGGCCGATGGCCATGTCGGAGTAGCCGGAGAAGTCGAAGTAGAGCTGGAGGGAGAATGCCACCACACCCAGCCAGGCTCCCAGGACGGTGAGCTCAGCGGTGGGAAGGGCCTTGTAGGCGTCCCAGAGCATGCCCAGATTGTTGGCCAGGAGCACCTTTTTGGCCAGACCGATGACGAAGATCTCCACGCCGCTGGCAAAGCGCTCGGCGGTGTGGTCCCGGTGGTCCAGCTGCTCCCCCAGGTCCTTGTACTTGATGATGGGCCCGGCGATGAGCTGGGGGAAGAGGGTGACAAAGGTGCCGAAGCTGACGATGTTCCGCTGGACCGGAGCGTCCCCCCGGTAGACGTCAATGGTGTAGCTCATGGTCTGGAAGGTGTAGAAGGAGATGCCGATGGGGAGGCTCACCCCCAGGACGGGCATGAAATGGAGGCCCAGGGCCGCCAGGCTGCCGGCCAGAAAGTCCCAGTACTTGAAGAAAAACAGCAGGGCCAGGTTGAAGATCACCGACGAGGCCACCGCCATCCGCGCTCCCCGGTCGTTCCCCTTCTTCTTGCACTTGTCCACCAGCATGCCGTGGGTGTAGTCGATGGCGATGGAGGCGAACATGATGACGATATAGACCGGCTCGCCCCAGCCGTAGAAGATGAGGTTGAAGATCAGAAGCACGCCGTTGCGCCACTTCAGGGGCGAGAGGTAGTAGATCAGAAGCACAATGGGCAGGTAGGTGAAGAGAAAGAGCAGGCTGGAGAAAACCAAGCGCAAACACCTCAGTTCGATTCAATGTCTCAGGGATAGTATGCCGCAGAAACGGGCAAAACCGGCGCAGCTTTTTCCTTTGACGCACACTTCAGGAAAAAAGTTCCCGCATTATGCCAGAAAAAGTCCCCGCGCCGAGGCGCAGGGACTGAAACGGCTGGGGGCTTACCCCGCCACGTGGGCGCGGATACGGCCGATGATCATGTCCAGGGCCACCAGGTTGTGGCCGCCCTCCAGCACCACGATGTCGGCATACCGCTTGGAGGGCTCCACGAACTGCTCGTGCATGGGCTTGACGGTGGTGAGGTACTGCTTGACCACCGAGTCCAGGCTCCGGCCCCGCTTCTTCACATCCCGCATGATCCGCCGCAGGATGCGCACGTCGGCGTCGGTGTCCACGAAGATCTTGATGTCCATCAGGTCCCGGAGGGCCTGGTTCTCAAAGATGAGGATGCCCTCCACGATGATAACCTTGGTGGGACGCACCTCCACCGTCTCCCCGGAGCGGTCGTGGATGGTGTAATCGTAGACGGGGCAGCGCACCGTCTCCCCCCGGCGGAGGGCCTGGATGTCCCGGATCATCAGATCGGTGTCGAAGGCGTCGGGGTGGTCGTAGTTGAGCTTGGTCCGCTCCTCATAGGGCATCTCGCTGTGAGATTTGTAGTAGTTGTCGTGGTAGAGGACGCTCACGTCCTCCCCGAACTCCGCCTTGAGCTTTTCCGTCAGCGTGGTCTTGCCGGAGCCGGTACCGCCGGCGATGCCGATGATCATGGTGTCCATGTGGCTGCTCCACCGTCCTTCCTTTTCTTTCCTCCTGCGGAGGATCGTTCTTTCAGGAACCATTATAATGCCTCCGGGACAAAGCCGCAAGCCTTGAAAGACAAGGCCCGGGCTTTCTTCCCGCCCCGCCTCTTGCGTTCCCGCTGCCGGGAGGCTATAATCTAGGTGCTCAGCCGCAGCCGCGGCTGTCTTTGACTGGGAGGGTGTATTTCATGGAGCTCAACGCCGCCGCCCGCGCCGCCTTCGATGCCATGAGCGAGGGCATCACCATCATCGATACCGACGGGATCATCGTCTTCGGCAACCGGGCCTACCGGGATTTCCTCAACAAGGAGGCCGGCGGCGATATTGGCCCCATCGAGGGCTACCGCCTCCGGGACCTGCGCCCCGGCGCCCGGCTCCCCGAGGTGCTGGAGACCGGCAAGGCCCACCTCCACATCACCCGCCAGGAGATCCAGGACTTCTACTTCGTCAACCTGTACCCCATTTACGAAGACGGCGCCCTCATCGGCGGCATCTCGGTGGTCACCTTTCTGGAGGACGCCTACCGCACCCGTCAGGAGCTGGACGCCATGGAGGCCAAGAGCCAGCGGGTCCTCCGCCGCCTGAACAAGGCCAACGGCGCCCGCTACACCTTTGACGACATCGTGGCGGTCAGTCCCTCGGTGGCGGCGGTGAAGGCCCTGGCCGAGAAGATCGCCGTCACCGACGCCACCGTGCTGCTGGAGTCGGAGAGCGGCACCGGCAAGGAGCTCTACGCCCAGGCCATCCACAACGCCAGTCCCCGCCGGGACGGGGTCTTCGTGGCCATCAACTGCTCCAACTTCAACGCCGACCTGCTGGAGTCCGAGCTCTTCGGCTACGCCGAGGGCGCCTTCACCGGCGCCAAGCGGGGCGGCAAGCTGGGCCTCTTTGAGGCCGCCGCCGGCGGCACCCTCTTCCTGGACGAGATCTCCGAGATGGACATCGGCCTCCAGGCCAAGCTCCTCCGGGTCCTCCAGGAGCACCGGGTCCGCCCCGTGGGCGGGCTCAAGGAGATCGACGTGGACGTGCGGGTCATCGCTGCCTGCAACGCCGACCTGCCCCAGTACGTCCGGGACGGCAAGTTCCGCAAGGACCTCTATTACCGCCTGAGCACCTTCCCCCTCCACATCCCGCCCCTCCGGGAGCGGCCCGCCGACATCTCCCCCCTGGCCAACTTCATCCTCAACGAGCTCTCCCACAAGCTCCGCCGCTCTTTCACCCTCACCGCGGACGCCGCCGAGCGTCTCCGGGCCCACGACTGGCCCGGCAACGTCCGGGAGCTCCGCAACGTGCTGGAGTTCTCCGCCTACCTCACCCCCTCCGGCATCATCACCGCCGACGCCCTCCCCGGCGACCTGGGCCGCCCCAAACGGGAGCATCCCGCCGACACCACTCTGGCCCAGCGGGTCCACGCCTTTGAAAAGCGGGAGATCCGCAAGACCCTGGAGAAGTACGGCTCCTCCCTGGAGGGCAAGAAAAAGGCCGCCGCCGAGCTGGGCATCTCCCTGTCCAGCCTCTACAACAAGCTGGGCTCCTCCTCTTCCTGAGCTGAGTTCCAGAATTTTAGAATTTAATTCCAAAATCCTGGAACCACCTTACAGACAGGGCGCTCCGCGTTTTGGTAGCACCAATTCCACCGGGGCGATTTCCAGATTTTTAGAAATCCCCTCTCTTTTTTCTTCCCTTTCCGCCTCTTTCCGCAAAGGCCCGGAACCCTTTTACTCCAAGGGTTTCCGGGCTTTTTTCCCTTCTGTAACCGGTTTTGGCACAGGGCTTGCTTTTAAAACAAGTGCAATCAAAAAGAGAGGATTGCATCTCTGAAACGGGCTGCGGCCCGAAAAGAAAGAGGAGGTAAATCCATGTTAGCAGCACTCGGTTTCATCACGGTCATCGTCATGCTCGTCCTGATCATGACCAAGAAGGCCTCGCCGCTGGTGGCGCTGATCGCGGTCCCCGTGGTCACCGGCATCATCGCCTGCGCCTTCATCTCCGTCGTCCCTGAAGGGGCTCCCGAAGGCACCGCCGGTGTGGTGGACTTCGTGGCCAACTTCAAAAGCCTTGGCGGCATGATCACCGGTTCCAAGGGCATCGGCTCCGTTGCCGCCACCGGCGTCATGTTCATCTTCTCCATCCTGTTCTTCGGCATCCTCACCG
>CAUBHZ010000138.1 GCA_958435885.1 uncultured Intestinimonas sp.
GCTGCACCACCACCACCCCCTGCGTGGCCGTGGCCGCCGAGACCTACGCCGCCCGCTACTTCCAGCTGACCCCCTCCGCCTCCTCCACCGACGTCACCGCCGGTAAGGACAACGTGTTCCAGGTCTGCTTCACCGACCCCAACCAGGGCACCACCGCCGCCAACTACATCAAGGACAACGGTCTGGGCACCAAGGTCGCCGTCATCTACAACAACGGCGACGCCTACTCCACCGGCATCTACAACGCCTTCCAGGCCACCGCTGACGAGATCGGCCTGGAGGTCGTCTCCGTGACCACCTTCCCCGACGACACCAACACCGACTTCACCGTGCAGCTGGGCGAGGCCCAGAGCGCCGGCGCCGACCTGGTGTTCCTGCCCATCTACTACACCCCCACCTCTCTGATCCTGAACCAGGCCAAGACCATGGGCTATTCCCCCGTGTTCTTCGGCTGTGACGGCATGGACGGCATCCTGGACCTGGAGGGCTTCGACACCTCCCTGGCCGAGGGCCTGATGCTCATGACCCCCTTCAACGCCTGGGGCGAGGATGAGCGCACCGTCAACTTCGTCACCGAGTACCAGGAGGCCTATGGCGGCATCCCCAACCAGTTCGCCGCCGACGGCTACGACTGCATGTACGCCATCTATGAGGCCTGCCAGAAGGCCGGCATCACCGCCGACATGAGCGCCCAGGACATCTGCGAGGCCCTCATCGCCACCTTCACCTCCTCCGACTTCAGCGTGGACGGCCTGACCGGCACCGGCATGACCTGGTCCACCAGCGGCGAGGTCTCCAAGGCCCCCGTCGTGGTCAAGGTCGAGGGCGGCGTCTACGTCACCCAGTAAAGGACCTTGCTACGGCCCTGAACAAAGGGCTGTCGGCCTGCGCCGGCAGCCCTTTTTCCCCGTTTCGGGCCTTCCGGCCCTACCCGCCTGTATGGCGGGCACATCCGCAGCCCCCGCCGGCCGCGGATGTGCCTGCCATACAGCCATCCCCAGAGAGAAAGAGAAAGAGGTGACCCGATATGAGCATCCTCAACAACCTCATCAACGGCATCAGCCTGGGCAGCGTCTACGCCATCATCGCCCTGGGCTACACCATGGTCTACGGCATCGCCAAGATGCTCAACTTCGCCCACGGCGACGTCATCATGGTGGGCGCCTACGTCTGCTTCTTCGCCACCGGCCAGTTCGGCCTGCCCCCCCTGGCGGGCGTGCTGCTGGCCATGGTGGTGTGCACCGTGCTGGGCATGGTCATCGAGCGCCTGGCCTACAAGCCCCTGCGGCAGGCGCCCTCCCTGGCCGTCCTCATCACCGCCATCGGCGTGAGCTACTTCCTCCAGAACTCCGCCCTGCTCCTGTGGAAGTCCGACCCCAAGGTCTTCACCTCCGTGGTGGGCAACGGCTCCGTGAAGCTCTTCGGTGGCGAACTCACCATCACCCACGTGGCCATCGTCACCGTGCTGGCCTGCGTGGTCATCATGCTGGCCCTCACCTGGTTCACCGGCCGCACCAAGATGGGCAAGGCCATGCGGGCCTGCTCCGAGGACAAGGCCGCCGCCCAGCTCATGGGCATCAACGTGGACAGCACCATCTCCATGACCTTCGCCATCGGCTCCGCCCTGGCCGCCATCGCCGGCGTGCTGCTGTGCTCCACCTACCCCTCCCTCATGCCCACCACCGGCTCCCTCCCCGGCATCAAGGCCTTCACCGCCGCCGTCTTCGGCGGCATCGGCTCCATCCCCGGGGCCATGCTGGGCGGCATCCTGCTGGGCATCATCGAGATCTTCGCCAAGGCCTTCAACACCAACATCTCCGACGCGGTGGTCTTCGCCGTGCTCATCGTGGTGCTGCTGGTCAAGCCCACCGGCCTTCTCGGCAAGGTCGTGCGGGAGAAAGTGTGAGGTGGTCCCTATGAAAACGATCGCTCCCGGCCGCAAGCGGCTTCTCAACAACGCCATTACATACGCCATGGTCATCATCGCCTTCGTGGTCCTCCAGCTCCTCAACGCCGGCGGCATGCTCTCGCCCTCCCTCCAGGGCCAGCTGGTGCCCATCTGCGCCTACGTCACCATGGCCATCTCCCTCAACCTGGTGGTGGGCATCTCCGGCGAGCTCAGCCTGGGCCACGCCGGCTTCATGAGCGTGGGCGCCTTCTCCGGCGTGGTGGCCAACCTCTCCCTCCAGTCCGCCATCCCCTCCGGTCCCGTCCGCCTGCTGGTGGCCATGGTCGTGGGCGCCATCCTGGCCGGCATCGCCGGCACCATCGTGGGCGTCCCCGTCCTCCGTCTCCGGGGCGACTACCTGGCCATCGTCACCCTGGCCTTCGGCGAGATCATCAAGAACATCATCAACATCCTCTACATCGGCGTGGACGAAAACGGCCTCCACTTCTCCACCGAGAACGAGATGGCCCTCAACCTGGGCGAGGGCGGCATGTCCATCCTCAAGGGGCCCATGGGCGTCACCACCAACGTGAAGCTCTCCAGCTTCACCGCCGGCTTCATCCTGGTGCTCATCGCCCTCACCGTGGTCCTCAACCTGGTGAACAGCCGCTCCGGCCGGGCCATCATGGCCCTGCGTGATAACCGCATCGCCGCCGAGAGCGTGGGCATCGGCGCCACCAAGTACAAGCTCACCGCCTTCGTCACCTCCGCCGTGCTGGCCGGCGCCGCCGGCGCCCTCTACGCCATGAACTACTCCTCCCTGGCCGCCAAGAAGTTCGACTTCAACACCTCCATCCTCATCCTGGTCTTTGTGGTGCTGGGCGGCCTGGGCAACATCCGGGGCTCCATCATCGCCGCCGCCCTCCTGTACGTGCTGCCGGAGCTCCTGCGCCAGTTCTACGACTACCGTATGCTCATCTACGCCATCGTCCTCATCCTGGTCATGCTGGCCACCAACAGCCCCTTCTTCCGGGACCTGAAGGGCCGGTTCCAGGAGTGGCTCCAGGAGCGGGCCGTGGCCAAGGCCGATGCCAAGGCGAAAGGAGGCCAGGGCCGTGAGTAAGTTCCAGAAAGAGCCCACCAAGCTGGTGCCGGTGCCCAGCACCAACAAGATCCCCGAGCGTGACGTGGACAAGTCCCCCATCCTGGAGGCCCGCCACCTGGGCATCGACTTCGGCGGCCTCACCGCCGTCAACGACTTCAACATGGCCATCGGCCGCACTGAGATTGCCGGTCTCATCGGCCCCAACGGCGCCGGCAAGACCACCGTCTTCAACCTGCTCACCAAGGTCTACCAGCCCACCCGGGGCACCATCCTGCTGGACGGCCACGACACCGCCGGCAAGACCACCGTCCAGGTCAACCGCATGGGCATCGCCCGCACCTTCCAGAACATCCGCCTCTTCTCCAACCTGAGTGTGGAGGACAACGTGAAGATCGGCCTGCACAACCACATCGGCTACGGCCTCTTCAGCGGTCTTTTCCGCCTGCCCAGCTACTGGAAGGAGGAGAAGATCGCCCACGACCGGGCCCTGGAGCTCCTCTCCATCTTCGACATGCAGGACCTGGCCAACGCCAAAGCGGGCAGCCTGCCCTACGGCGCCCAGCGCCGGCTGGAGATCGTCCGGGCCCTGGCCACCAATCCCAGCCTGCTGCTGCTGGACGAGCCCGCCGCCGGCATGAACCCCTCCGAGACCGCCGAGCTCATGGAGAACATCGTCAAGATCCGGGACACCTTCCAGATCGCCGTCCTCCTCATCGAACACGACATGAGCCTGGTCATGGGCATCTGTGAGGGCATCGCCGTGCTCAACTTCGGCCAGATCATCGCCAAGGGCACGCCCGAAGAGATCCAGAACAACCCCGAGGTCATCAAGGCCTACCTGGGGTCCGGGAAAGGGGAGTGACGCCATGAGCATGCTCCAAGTGGACCACATCAACGTCTATTACGGCGCCATCCACGCCGTCAAGGACATCTCCTTCTACGTGGACGAGGGGGAGATCGTCACCCTCATCGGCGCCAACGGCGCCGGCAAATCCACCACTCTCCAGACCATCTCCGGCCTGCTGCGCTCCCGCACCGGGTCCATCGAGTTCCTGGGCAAGGCCATCCAGAACGTGCCCGCCTCCAAGCTGGTGGCCCACGGCCTGGCCCAGGTGCCCGAAGGCCGCCGGGTCTTTCAGCAGATGACCGTGGAGGAGAACCTGGAGATGGGCGCCTTCACCCAGGCCAATTCCACCATCGCCCCCAACCTGGAGCGGGTGTATGAGCAGTTCCCCCGGCTCAAGGAGCGGCGGCGGCAGGTGGCCGGCACCCTCTCCGGCGGCGAGCAGCAGATGCTGGCCATGGGCCGCGCCCTCATGTCCAACCCCAAGCTCCTCATGCTGGATGAGCCCTCCATGGGTCTGGCCCCCATCCTGGTGGAGCAGATCTTTGAGATCATCCAGCGCCTCCACAAGGCGGGTACCACCATCCTCCTGGTGGAGCAGAACGCCCAGATGGCCCTCTCCGTGGCCGACCGCGGCTACGTGCTGGAGACCGGCCGCATCACCCTCACCGGCCCCGGCAAGGAGCTGCTGGCCGACGAGGCCGTGAAAAAGGCCTACCTGGGCGGCTAACCGCCTCTCGCGCGCCTGCCAAAGCCTCGCAGAGTTCCGCCGTCCGCAGACGGCGGAAGGAGATAAAATTTGTTTTTCCCGACGACATGTGCGTCGGGAAAAACTCTGCTCAGGCCGCAAACGTGCGAGCGCAGCGAGTGCGATGCAGCGGCCTGTATCTCTATCGAGCGCGTGCCTGCACGCGCGAGAGGGGCGCAGCCCCGGCGCCCGGCGAAACTTCGCCGGGCGCTTTTTCTTTGGCGAATTTTTCCCTTTCCCCGGGGCGGAAATGGTGGTAAAATACCAGTTATATTCCGTTTCATTCAAAAAGGAGAGAGCGGTCATGCCCAACTACTTTGCCCATCTGACCTTCGGCGCCCAGTGCCTGGACCGCCTGCCCCGGGAGCTGCGGGCCCGCCTGGAGCGGGAGCGGTCCGCCTTTGACCTGGGCTGTCTGGGCCCGGACCCCCTCTTTTTCTACCGGGTGGGCCGGCCCAACGCCGTCCGCCGGGAGGGCATGACCATGCACGCCAGGTCCGCCATGCCCGCCTTTGAGCGGCTGCGTGGCGCCCTGGAGGAGGGCCTGCCCATGGCCTCCGGCTATGCCGCCGGCTTCCTGTGCCACCTGGCCCTGGACCACGCCTGCCACAAGTGGGTGGACCAGCAGGCCGCCGCCGGGCCGGTGACCCATCTGGCCATGGAGGCTGAGTTCGACCGTCTCCTCATGGAGCGGGCGGGGCTGGTCTCCCTGGGCAGGTCCTACCTGCCCGAGCCCCCGGAGGCCGCCGTCTTTACTGCCGCCGCCCGGGCCTATGTCAAGTCCTCCCCCGAGCAGGTGGAGGAGGGCTACCGCTCCATGTGCCGGGACACCGCCCTCTTTGCCCGGCTCTCCGGCCATAAGCTCAGCCGCCCGGTGAACCGGCTGGTGGGCACCCTGCCCGCCCTGCGGGCCCTCCGTGGGGTCTTCCTCACCGCCGACTCCCACAGCCGGTACGCCAAGAGCAACGACTTCCTCACCCGCCGCCTCACCGACACCGTCCCCGAGGCCGCCACCCAGATCGCCCGGCTCTTCCGGGCCGTGGAGACCGGCGCCGCCCTGGACCCCTGGCTGGACCGGGACTTCAAGGGCCTCCTGCCCCGGGAGGAGCCCGAGGGCGTCCCCACTTCCGCCCCCGCCTATTGAGCTCCGTCTCTACATAATATAGAAATGTATGCTGAAGACCCGCCGTCAGC
>CAUBHZ010000139.1 GCA_958435885.1 uncultured Intestinimonas sp.
CTCAACGGGGGCGTAAAGACGGGCCGCCGGATTCCTATTTGGAGCCACTCAACCCTTTTAGAAGCCCCTTTTTCTTTGGATTCCAAAAACCGTTCTTTTTCCAGCAGGGAAAAAGAAACGGGTTTTGAAGGCGTCTCTCCCGTCCCCAAGCGTAAAAATCAACCGAACCTCTACCCAAGGAGGAAACAATAGATGAGCAAGAAACCCCAATACGACCCGGAGGAGATCCGATACCCCAATCAGACCATCGTCACCTCTCCCCTGGTGCCGGAGATGGAGAAATCCTACATCGAGTACGCCATGAGCGTCATCGTGGGCCGGGCTCTGCCCGACGTGCGGGACGGCCTGAAGCCGGTCCACCGCCGCATCCTGTACGCCATGTACGAGGACAACCTGACCCACGACAAGCCCTTCAAGAAGTCGGCCACCTGCGTGGGCGACGTGCTGGGCCGGTACCACCCCCACGGCGACCAGAGTGTCTACGACGCCCTGGTCCGTCTGGCCCAGGACTTCTCCATGCGGTACATGCTGGTGGAGGGCCACGGCAACTTCGGCTCCGTGGACGGCGATCCCCCGGCCGCCTACCGTTACACCGAGGCCCGTCTGAGCAAGATCTCTGAGGAGATGCTCCGGGACATCGAGAAGGACACCGTGGACTGGGACCCCAACTTCGACGAGTCCCGGAAAGAGCCCCGGGTGCTGCCCAGCCGCTTCCCCAACCTGCTGGTCAACGGCTCGGCAGGCATCGCCGTGGGCATGGCCACCAACATCCCGCCCCACAACCTGCGGGAGGTCATCGACGCCACCATCTGCGTGCTGGAGGACTCCAACGCCACCCTGGCCGACCTGATGGAGTACGTCAAAGGCCCCGATTTCCCCACCAAGGGCATCATCATGGGCCGCAGCGGCATCCGGGCGGCCTACGCCACCGGTCGCGGCCGCATCATGGTCCGGGCCCGCACCGAGTTCGAGGAGTTCGGCAAGGACCGCACCCGCATCATCGTCACCGAGATCCCCTACCAGGTCAACAAGCGCATGCTCATCAAGAACATGGCCGACCAGGTAGAGGACAAGCGGCTGGAGGGCATCTCCGACATCCGGGACGAGACCGACCGCAACGGCATGCGCATCGTCATCGAGCTGAAGAAGGATGCCAACCCCCAGGTGGTGCTCAACCGGCTGTTCGCCCAGACCCAGCTCCAGACCACCTTCGCCATCAACATGCTGGCCCTGGTGAACAACCAGTCCCAGCCCAAGATCCTCTCCCTGCGCCACATCCTGGACGAGTACATCGCCTTCCAGGAGGAGATCATCATCCGGCGCACCAAGTACGACCTGAAGAAGGCCCAGGAGCGTGCTCATCTGCTGGAAGGCCTCCTCATCGCCCAGGATAATATTGATGAAGTCATCAAGATCATCCGGGAGAGCTACGACGACGCCAAGGAGCGGCTGTGCGCCCGCTTCAGCCTGGACGACGTCCAGGCCCAGGCCATCCTGGACATGCGTCTCAAGGCTCTCCAGGGTCTGGACCGGGAGAAGCTGGAGAACGAGTACAAGGAGCTGGAGGAGCGCATCGCCTACTTCCAGAAGCTGCTCTCCGACGAGGCCATGCTCAGAGGCGTGCTCAAGGACGAGCTCATCGCCATCCGGGACAAGTACGGCGACGACCGCAAGACCGAGATCCAGGACGTGGAGGACGAGCTGGACATCGAGGACCTCATCGAGGAGGAGGAGTGCGTCTTCACCCTCACCGCCGGCGGCTACATCAAGCGCACCGCCGCCTCCACCTACAAGGCCCAGCGCCGGGG
Source organism: uncultured Intestinimonas sp. (assembly GCA_958435885.1). The sequence goes on from CAUBHZ010000139.1 coordinate 1,809, forward strand.
CGGCAAGGGCATTACCGCCATGTCCACCAAGGAGGAGGACTATGTGGACACCGTGTTCACCGCCTCCACCCACGATTTTATTCTCTTTTTCACCAACAAGGGCAGGGTCCACCGCAAGAAGGGCTATCAGATCCCCGAGGCGGGCCGCACCGCCCGGGGCACCAACCTGGTCAATGTGCTGCCCATCGAGCAGGATGAAAAGGTCACCGCCATGATCCACCTGCGGGAATTCCCCGAGGACCGCTATCTGGTGATGGTCACCCGCAGCGGCACCGTCAAGCGCATCCAGCTCTCCTCCATCTACACCGCCCGAAAGGCGGGCATCCGCTGCATCACCCTGGACGAGGGGGATGAGCTCATCTGCGTGCGGGAGACCGACGGCGACCAGGCCATCCTGATCGTCACCCACGACGGCATGGCCATCTGCTTCAAGGAGACCGACGTGCGGTGCATGGGCCGTGACGCCTCCGGCGTCCGGGGCATCAACCTGCGGGAGGGCGACTACGTGGTGGGCGCCGCCCGGGCCAAGCGGGACCACCAGGTGCTGATGATCACCGAAAACGGCTATGGCAAGCGCACCGATATGGACGAGTATATCCGCTCCGACGGTCCCCAGAAGCGGGGCGGCTACGGCCTGAAGGGCTACAACGTCACCGAAAAGACCGGTCCCGTGGTGGGGGTCAAGGTGGTCAGCGACGCCGACGACGTGCTGGTCATCAACGACGCCGGCGTCATCATCCGCATGGCGGTGTCCGGCATCTCCACCTACAGCCGGGCCGCCCAGGGCGTAAAGATCATGAATCTGGAGGAGGGCGTGAAGGTCATCTCCTTCGCCCGCACCGACCACGAGGAAGAGGAGGCCGAGGAGGGCTCTGAGGAGCCCAATGACCAGCAGGAGGGCTAAGCCATGGCCAGAAAGCGTGTGACCTACCGTCCCAGTAAGAGCGGCTCCGTCATGGGGGGCGTGGTGGGCGTCATCTTCGTGCTCATCGGCCTCTTTGTGGTGATCCCCGCCTCCTCCATGGGGGGCGGCTTCGGCGCCATCTTCGGCGTCTTCTGGACCATCGCCGCCGCCGCCGTCGCCGGGACCAACTTCTACCAGGCCTTCGGCAAGGGCTATATCGGCCCCGAGATCCACATCGAGGAGGAGGACGGCACTGAGCATGCTCAGGACGCCGCCGCCCCCGGCGACGCCCAGGCCCGCCTCACCGAGCTGCGCACCCTCTACGACCAGCGCCTCATCACCCAGGAGGAGTACGAGCAGAAGCGCAAGGAGATCCTGGAGGAGCTGTGAGGTAAAAATAGCCTTCCCCCAAGGGGAAGGTGGCCCGAAGGGCCGGATGAGGGGAAGGGCGACGACATGCAGCAGGAGACACCAATGCGTATCCGTGCCCAGGAACTGCGCAAAAAAGCCACAAAGGAAGAAAACCATTTGTGGTATGACTTTCTGCGAACGTATCCCGTTCAATTTCTCCGGCAGCGGCCCTTTGGCCCATATATCGTGGATTTTTACTGCCACTCGGCCAGACTGGCCATTGAGCTGGACGGCTCTCAGCACTATGAGGGTCAAGGTCCGGAGCAGGATGCAGTCCGAACCGATTACCTTCAAAGGGTAGAACGGATTCGGGTCCTTCGCTTTACGAACCTGGAGATCAAACAGAATTTTGAGGGTGTGTGCACCGCTATTGAGCTGGAGCTTAAAAAAACACTCCCCTCATCCGTCTGGCCTTCGGCCAGCCACCTTCCCCCAGGGGAAGGCTACGATAGGAGACCTATGAAGACAGTCACCATCTATACCGACGGCGCCTGTTCGGGGAACCCGGGCCCTGGGGGCTGGGGCGCCATACTGATGTACGGCAAGTTCAAAAAGGAGCTCTCCGGCGGGGAGGGACACACCACCAACAACCGCATGGAGCTCACCGGGGTCATCACCGCCCTGGAGGCGCTGAAGGAGCCCTGTATCGTGGAGCTCTACTCCGACTCCAAGTACGTCATCGACGCCCTGGAGAAGGGCTGGGCCCGGGGCTGGAAGGCCCGGGGCTGGGTGAAGGGCGACAAGAAGCCCGCCCTCAACCCCGACCTGTGGGAGAAGCTCCTCACCCTGTGCGACTACCACACCGTCAACCTCCACTGGGTCAAAGGCCACGCCGAAAATCCCTACAATAACCGCTGCGACGAGCTGGCGGTAATGGAGAGCAAGAAGTTTAAGGGTTAAAGGCCTTTGACCCAAAAACCGGGGACCCAAACAAAGCCCAGCGAAGCGGGTTTGTTTGGGAAAGGAGGAGCAAGGGAGCGGAGCGAGAAATGCCCGCCAGCTGGGGGACCCCCACAAGGCTGACCAGCCTTGTGGGGAAAGGACGAACAGTGAAACAAGCGAGACCTGCCCACAAGGGCAGGGCGAGGGATGTGAAACTTGTGAGGACGCAGCGGTGCGGACTTTGCGACGACGCAGGTCATGCCGAGAACCCCTACAACAACCGCTGCGACGAGCTGGCGGTGATGGAGAGCAAAAAGTTCAAGTGACCCTCCTGTGTGGGGGGTGAGCGCAGGGGCGGATATCATCCGCCCCTGCGCCCGTTTTTCGCGCCTTGCGTAGTTTGGCACGCCGGGGTCGTCGCGCCCCACAGACAGCGCAGCACCAGGGGTGCGTCTGGGAAGCCGCACTCCACAAATGAAACTTTCCCGTATCGGTGCGGCGGACGACCAAAGCTCGCCCCTATACAAGCAAAATAGTGTCCAAAACCGTGCTTTCTTTCCGCCTCAGCCCTTGACGGCGGGGAGAAAGGGTGATAAAATGGGCCCAAATCGGAAAAAGGCAGTGACCGGGAGGAGTACGCGAGGACCCGGACCGCAGAGAGGAGCCGTTTCGGTGCAAGGCTCCCGACGGTCCCGCGGAAGGCGCCCGTGAGCCGCGGAGCGGAAATGCTTCGCCGTCTCGTCCCCGTTACGGACTTTGAGTGTGCGCCCCACCGGGCGCAAATTCAGGTGGTACCACGGACCGTCAGCGTTCGCCCTGAGCCTATGGCTCGGGGCGTTTTCTTTTGCCTACCTTTATTTTTATCATAAGGAGTGTCTCCCCATGAAAAACACCGAAAAGACCATGGAACAGATCGTGGCCCTGTGCAAGGGCCGTGGCTTCATCTTCGCCGGCAGCGAGATCTACGGCGGCCTGGCCAACACCTGGGACTACGGTCCTCTGGGCGTGGAGCTGAAGAACAACATCAAAAAGGCGTGGTGGAAGAAGTTCGTTCAGGAGAACCCCTACAACGTGGGGCAGGACGCCGCCATCCTCATGAACCCCCAGACCTGGGTGGCCAGCGGCCATCTGTCCGGCTTCTCCGATCCTCTGATGGACTGCCGGGAGTGCAAGGAGCGGTTCCGGGCGGACAAGCTCATTGAGGATTGGTGCGGCGAGAACAGCGTGGAGCTGCCCAAGCCCATCGACGCCTTCACCCAGCAGGAGATGAAGGACTTCATCGAGAAGAACAACATCCCCTGCCCCTCCTGCGGCAAGCACAATTTCACCGACATCCGGCAGTTCAACCTGATGTTCAAGACCTTCCAAGGCGTCACCGAGGACGCCAAGAACACGGTGTATCTGCGGCCTGAGACGGCGCAGGGCATCTTCACCAACTTCGTCAACACCCAGCGCACCACCCGGCGCAAGCTGCCCTTCGGCGTGTGCCAGATCGGCAAGTCCTTCCGCAACGAGATCACCCCCGGCAACTTCATCTTCCGTGTCCGGGAGTTCGAGCAGATGGAGCTGGAGTTCTTCTGCAAGCCCGGCACCGATCTGGAGTGGTTCCAGTACTGGCGCACCTTCTGCCACAACTGGCTACTGGGCATCGGTCTGAAGGACGAGAACCTGCGGCTACGGGATCATGACCCGGAGGAGCTGTGCTTCTACTCCAAGGCCACCACGGATTTCGAGTTCCTCTTCCCCTTCGGCTGGGGCGAGCTGTGGGG
>CAUBHZ010000140.1 GCA_958435885.1 uncultured Intestinimonas sp.
GGCCCAGGTTGAGGATGGTGTCCATCATGCCGGGCATGGAGGCCCGGGCGCCGGAGCGGACGGACACCAGCAGGGGGTTGGAGGTGTCACCAAACTTCTTGCCGGTCTTCTCCTCCAGCTTGGCCAGATGCTCCATGATCTCGGCTTCGATCTCGGGGGCGATGGCGCGGCCATCGTTGTAATACTGGGTGCAGGCCTCGGTGGTCACGGTGAAGCCCTGAGGCACAGGCATGCCCAGATTGGACATCTCCGCCAGGTTGGCGCCCTTGCCGCCCAGCAGCTCACGCATGGAGCCGTTGCCCTCGGAGAAGTCATAGACAAATTTTGCCATTGGTTCGTCCTCCTTCTGAAGTTCAAAAGTCGATTTGGTATCGCTTGCCACAATTATACCATTCCGATAGAAAATTGCAACAAAACTTTCGCAAACTTTGGTTATTTCTCCGTGGCAGACTCCGCCACCTGTTCCAGGTCCTGGAGATAGCGCTCCACCGACCGGCTCATCTCCCGGGAGAAGTCGGACTCATATTTCCGCTGGCAGAAGGCGGAGAGGAAGCCCTCAAAGGTCTGGCCGCCGCAGCGGTTTTGGAACATGGCCCGGAGTTCTTCCTCCCCCAGGCGGCGGTAGCCGTTTTCGTGGACGATAAAGGACTGGTCGAACCGCTCCGGCTTCTTCCGCTCCTGCTGCTGCCGGGTGGGCCAGCCCAGCACCAGCATGCAGGCGGGGAAGACCCAGGGGGGCAAATTTAAAAGCCGGCGCTGGTCCTCGTACCGCTCCATGATGTCGCCGATGTAGCAGGAGCCCAGCCCCAGGCTCTGGGCGGCCACCACGGCGTTCTGGGCGGCGATGGCGGCGTCGGTGACGGCGAGCATCAGGTCGCCGGAGCGGGGATGCCGGGGGGAGAGTCCCGCCGCCCGGTAGGCGTCATACCAGCGCAGGCAGTCGGCGCAGAAGACCAGGACCACGGGAGCCCGGGCGATGAAGCTCTGGTGGTCGCAGGTCTCGGCCAGGGCCTCCTTGAGGGCCGGGTCTGTGATGTCCAGGATGGTGTAGAGCTGCTGACAGCCGGCGGTGGGGGCCTGGGCGGCGGCGGCCAGGATGGCCGCCTTCAGCTCCGCCGGTACCGGGCGGTCCTCAAAGGCCCGGACCGACTTGCGGTCGTAGAGGCTTCGGATGATCTCATTCATGGCTTAAAAGAACACCTCCGGCTCCCGGCGGGGGGCGCACTTGGCCTCAAACATCTTGGCGGCGGCCTCGTAGGCCTCCCCCCGGTACTGCCGGGTCTGGGTGGGGCACAGGTAGATGCAGGCGCCGCAGGAGATGCACTTGCTCTCGTCGGTGACCCAGGGGGTCTCCTTGGGGATGGCTCCGGCAGGGCAGGCGTTGGCGCAGGCGTTGCACTTCATGCATCGGTCCCCGGCGGAGGGGTGGAAGGACACCGGCTTATAGGGGGGCAGGTCGTGGCTGCCCTTGACGGCGATGGGGGTGTGGTCCCCGCCGGGGGTGTAGGCGGCCAGGACTTCCCGGCAGCGCTGGCCGAAGTCGGCCATGGCGGCCAGGTCGGCCTCATCGGGGCGGCCGGCGGCCACCCGGTCGAAGATGGAGTGCCGGCCGATGAAGGCCCCGGCGGCCACCACGTGGAAGCCGCTCCCCTCCAGCAGGTCCTGGAGCTCGGTGAGGGCGTCGTCATAGTCCCGGTTGCCGTATACCGCCACGGCGATGGCAGGACCGCCGTGTCCCTTCAGGTGGGCGGAGAGCTGCTCCCGGCAGGTCTGGGGGATGCGCCCGGCGTACACCGGCATGGCCACCAGCACCGGCTCCTCCGCCGGCACCTCCAGGTCCTCAGTGAGGGGACGGCCCAGCAGGTCCCGTTCCTGCACCGGCCCGTCGTGGCCGGCGATGGCCCGGGCGGTCTTTTTCGTGGTCCCACGGGGGCTGAAGAAGAGAGCGATCATGTTTTTTTCCACCTTTCCGGTCTGATGCTCAGACCTGTTCCTGTGTATGGCTTTCCGGCGCGGGTTTCTCCCCGGGCGCCGGGACGGTGTCCTGGTTCATCTGGAAGACGTCGGCCACCTCGTGGATGGTGATATAGGCGGTGGGGTCGATGCGGTGGACCAGCTCCTTCATGGGGATGATCTGGAAGCGGTTGACCACCACATAGATCAGGGTCCGGGGGGAGTTGGAGTAGTAGCCCTTGGCGTCCACGATGGTCATGCCGTGCTCAAAGGTCTCGGAGAGGGCCTTGCACACCTCCTCCTGCCGGACGGTGACGATGAAGACCCCCTTGGACCGGTCCAGGCCCTCCACGATAAAGTCCACCGTCTTGAGGGCGGCCATGTAGGTGACGATGGAGTAGAGGGGCAGGATCCAGCTGTGGAGGACCACGCCGCAGAGGACGTAGAGGGCGATGTTGTAGATCATCACGAAGGTGCCCACCGACAGCCCCAGGCCCTTGGCAAAGATGACCGCCATGACCTCGATGCCGTCCATGGCGCCGCCGTAGCGGATGGCCAGGCCGCTGCCCAGGCCGGAGATGAGGCCGCCGAAGAGGGCGCACAGCAGCAGGTCGGAGCCCGCCAGCGGGGAGGCCATGGTCACGTCCACGGGGAGGACGTCGGTGATGAGCCACGCCCCCAGGGAGTAGACGGCCACCGCGTACATGGCGTACACCGTGAAGACCGACCCCTGGCGGCGCAGGCCGTAGAGGAAGAGGGGGATGTTGAGCAGCAGGAGGAAGACGGAGAGGCTCCAGGCGTCGGGGGTGAGCTGGGAGAGCAGCATGGAGGTCCCTGAGATGCCGCTGTCGTAGAGCTTCACGGGGGCCAGGAAGATGGTGACGCCGAAGGCGTTGATGAGCCCGGCGGCGGTCAGGAAGAGGAAGTTGGCGGGGGTGAGGCTCCGCAGGTCCAGGAGCCACTTGGGCAGTTTTGGCATGTTTCACGCTCCGATCTTGGTCTTGGATGGGGATGGATGAAATAAGTATAGCATGCCGCCCGGGGAAAAGTCACGCTGTTCCCGGCGCTCTGGAAGAAGATGGTCTTCCTTCCTGTCCGCGGGCGCTCCGCCGCCCGGCCGTCCAGGGGAAAGGTTTTATTTTTTCCTGTTCATTTCCACAAGATTATGATAAAATAACCTCATTATTCCACACTCCAGAGAGAAGGTGAACACATGATACGGTGGTCCCTTTCGGCGGAGCTGTTCTCCGCCATCCTCCTGGTGCTGCTGATGCTCTCCTACTACGGCCAGAGGCAGGCGCCCACCCGCCGCAGGCGCGTGTACCAGCTCTGCCTCTGGCTCTCCATGTGCTCCATCCTCCTCAACGCCCTGTGCGTGCTCACCATCGACCACGCCCTGACGGTGCCCCTGTGGCTCAACCTGCTCCTCAACAGCCTCTACTTCTTCATCACCGTCCTCATGTGCTCGGCCATGGCCGCCCACCTCTTCGCCCTCATCCTGGAGCACGTCTATGACAGCCGATGTCTCCGCCGGGCCATGGCCCTGGTGGCGGTCCTCACCGCCCTCTTCGGGGCGGCGGTGCTGTGGAACCTCCGCAGCGGCATCCTCTTCTTCTTTGACGGGCAGGGCGGCTACCACCGGGGACCCCTCAACGCCCTGGGCTACGGCGTCCTGGCGGTGGAGCTGGCCGCCCTGGTGGTCTGCTACCTGCGCAATCGCCCCAGTGTCAGCCGGAGCATGGTCCACGTCATGCACACCCTGCCCCCGCTGGTGGTGCTCATGATCGTCTTCCAGCGCCTCTACCCCGAGATCCTCCTCAACGGCGCCATCGTCACCATGGCCGACCTCATCCTCTACATCAGCTTCCAGAGCCGCCTGGTGGAGCAGGACAGCCTCACCGGCGTGGGCAACCGCAACAGCTTCTGCAACGAGCTCTCCCTCCGCCTGGCCAGCCGGCAGCGCTTCCAGGTGATCCTGCTGGGCCTCCAGCAGTTTTCCGACATCAACCGCCGCTTCGGCCACCGGCTGGGGGACTCTTTTCTTTACGAGACCGCCCGGCAGCTGGAGCGGCTCTTCCCCCAGGCCCGGGTCTTCCGGTTCGGCAACGTGGAGTTCGCCCTCCTCCTCCCCTACCCCGACGACGGCGGCGCCGCCCGGCTCCGGGCCCTCCGGGAGCGCTTTGACAAACCTCTGGTGCTGGGGACGGCCCAGGCCGTCCTCACCGTGCGCCTGGCCGACCTGCTGTGCGCCGGCGAGGACTGGCCCGTGAATCAGGCCATGGAGTTTCTGGAGTACAGCCTGGACCTGGCCCGGAAGGGCGGCGGCGAGCCGGTGCGCTTCCACGGCCAGGCCGCCCGGCTGCTCCAGCGGCGCAAGGAGCTGTCCGCCCTCATGGGCCAGTCCCTGCGGGAGCGGCGGTTCCGGGTGTGGTACCAGCCGGTGTGGGACACCGCCGCCGGCGCCTTCACCTCCGCCGAGGCCCTGCTCCGCCTGTCCACCCCGGAGGGGGAGGCGGTCCCCCCTTCCGAGTTCATCCCCCTGGCCGAGGAGTCCGGCCTCATCGGTGAGCTGAGCTGGCTGGTGCTGGAGGAGGTGTGCCGTCTGCTCAGCGGCAACACCGTCCCCGGCCTGGAGAGCGTGTCCATCAACCTGTCCATGCAGCAGTTCCTGGACCCCGACCTGGTTCCCCGGCTGCGCCGCTGCCTGGAGGCCTACGGCCTCTCCCCCCGCCGGCTGAAGATCGAGATCACCGAGCGGGTGGCCGACCGGGACACCATCCACACCGCGGCGGTGATGGAGCAGCTCTCCGCCATGGGGGTCCACTTCTACCTGGACGACTTCGGCACCGGCTGGTCCAATCTGTCCTGCGCCCTGGACCTGCCCTTCCGGTGTGTCAAGCTGGACCACAGCCTCCTGTCCACCTACCCCGCCAGCCCCCGGAGCCGCCAGCTCATCCACGGCCTGGTGGCCCTCTTCCACGAGCTGGACGTGGCGGTGGTGGCCGAGGGAGTGGAGTCCCAGGCCCAGGCCGACGCCCTGGGCGGCTGCGGCGTGGACTGGCTCCAGGGCTACCACCTGGCCCGGCCCATGCCCGAGGAGGAACTGGCCTCCTTCCTGAAAAACGCTGAAAAGGAGGCGTCTCCCCATGTCTGACGCGCTCACCATGGCCCCCGTGGCCCACATCCGCAGCGACTTCCCCACCAAGTTCGGCATCCCCAGGCAGAGCGGCCTGGTAGAGTCCCTCCGGGCCTCGGTGGTCTTTACGCCGGAATACCGCAATCCCGACGCTCTCCGGGGCATGGAGGGCTTTTCCCACCTTTGGCTGGTGTGGGTCTTCTCCCGCTCGGTGGGCGCCCGCTGGTCCCCCACCGTCCGGCCGCCCCGGCTGGGCGGCAACGAGCGCATGGGGGTCTTTGCCACCCGCTCCCCCTTCCGGCCCAACCCCATCGGCCTCTCCGCCGTGAAGCTGGAGGAGATCCGCCTCCACACCCCCGAAGGTCCCCAGCTCATCGTCTCGGGCGCCGACCTCATGGACGGCACCCCCATTCTGGACATCAAGCCCTACCTCCCCTACGCCGACTGCCACCCCGAGGCCCTGGGGGGCTTCGCCCCCACCGGCGGCGCGGAGCTGGCGGTGGACTGTCCGCCGCAGCTGCTGGAGCGGCTGCCGGAGGACAAGGCCCGGGCCCTGCTGGCCGTTCTGGCCCGGGACCCAAGGCCCTCCTACCAGCACGACCCCGACCGGGTCTACGGCATGGACTTCGCCGGCCACAACATCCGCTTTTCCGTCTCCGGCAGCACCCTCACCGTCCT
>CAUBHZ010000141.1 GCA_958435885.1 uncultured Intestinimonas sp.
GTCCCGGCAGGGCTTTTGGAAGATCATCAAGCACTATCAGGAGAAGGCCGGCATCCAGAAGGACATCACGCCCCACACGCTGCGCCATTCCTTTGCCGCCCATCTGCTGGAGAACGGTGCGGATCTGCGGTCCATTCAGGAGATGCTGGGACATGCCGACATCTCCTCCACCCAGATCTATGCCCAGCTGGTAAACCAAAAACTGAAGGATGTGTATATCAAGGCCCACCCCCGCGCATAATATGGAACATGAGGATGCTCAGGAATCCTTTCCTTCTAAGGACAGAGCGCCCGGACGTTTGTCCGGGCGCTCTGTCTTGTCCGGGCGGTTTTCCTGGTTGCGCCGGCCCGCCTGCCGTGGTACAATGAGACATGTATAACCTTTGGAGGATACCATGATCATTTTAGGCATCGACCCCGGCTTTGCCATCGTCGGTTTCGGCATCCTGGAATCAGAGCGCGGACGCCAGCGGCTGGTGCGCTGCGGCGCCATCACCACGCCGGCAGGGCAGCCCCTGCCGGCCCGGCTGCTCCAGATCGAGGACGATATGGCCCAGCTCCTGTCCGCCTTCCGGCCCCAGGCCATGGCGGTGGAGGAGCTTTTTTTCAACAACAATGTGACCACCGGCATCGGTGTGGCCCAGGCCCGGGGCGTCATTCTGACGGCGGCGGAGCGGGCGGGAGTCCCCATCTTTGAGTACTCGCCCTCCCAGGTCAAGCAGGCGGTGGCGGGCTACGGCAAGGCAGAGAAGCGGCAGGTCATGGAGATGACCAAGCGGCTGCTGGGTCTCCAGTCTGTCCCAAAACCGGATGACGCCGCCGACGCGGTGGCCATCGCCCTCTGTCACGCCCGGTCGGCCACCTCCCGGCTGGCCGCCCTGGACCCGGCCACCCCTGGCAGCGGACGGTATGCCGTGCGCAGCAGAGACTAGATACATATAAGGCGGTAACACCATGTTTTACTATGTCAACGGCACTGTGGCCCATCTGGCGCCCTATCTGGCGGTCATCGACTGCGGGGGGGTGGGCTACGCCTGCCGCACCACCAACAACACCCTGGCCCGTCTGAAAAAAGGGGAACCGGCCAGGCTCTACACCTACCTGAACGTCCGGGAGGACGCCATGGAGCTCTACGGCTTTTTTACAGAGGACGAGCGCAACTGCTTCCAGCTCCTCATCGGGGTGTCCGGCGTAGGACCCAAGGCGGCATTGTCCATCCTCTCCTCCAGCACCCCTGAGACCCTGGCCATGAGCATCATCACCGGGGACGAGAAGGCCCTCACCGTAGCCCCCGGCATCGGCAAAAAAATCGCCCAGCGGGTCATCCTGGAGCTGAAGGATAAGCTGGCCAAGGGACAGATCGCCCCCGGCGGGGAGAGCTACGGCGGCACCGGAGTCACCGTCATCCCGGAGAACAAGTCCTCCGAGGCTGCCGCCGCCCTGGCGGTGCTGGGCTACTCCACGGCGGAGATCGGCGTGGCCCTCAAGGGCATCGACCTGGATGCCCTGAGCCTGGAGGAGATCATCAAACAGGCCCTTAAGAAAATGGTGAAGGGATAAGGAAGGGGGAGCCTCCGTGGCCAAGCTGGAGCGGTATCTCACAGGAGACTTTGACGAGCTGCTGGACTACCTCCACCGAGGCATCCTCAACGGCAGCGCCTCGGCCAGCTATGAGGACGGCAGCGATTACCAGAGCGACGGCGGCCTGCGCTGTGCCGTCCGGGTCTATGAGCGGTACAGTATGATCGGCGGCAACCGGGTGAGTCTGAATCTCACCCTGGTGGAGGACGGCGAGCGTCTCTTCCTGTCCGCCATCACCTCCGGCGGCAGCCAGGCGGTGCTCTTCAAAATCAATACCCTGGGGGAGGGCGCTTTCCTGGACTGCGTGGCGGAGCTGCTGGACGGCTGGAGACCGGAGCCTGATCCCATGGGAAGCGAAGGAGTAGCGGGAGAGAGGCGCCTGTGTCCCTGCTGCGGCAATTATACATTGCACATGCCGATAGGAAGCTGCGAACTCTGTCCGGTCTGCTGTTGGACGGACGATTCCTGGGCAGCAGAGCACCCAAAGGAAATTGGAGATTACAACGAGGTCCCACTGGAGACAGCCCGCCGCAACTATCGAATATTCAGCGCCTGCACAGAAGCACTGCGCGACCAGACCCGTCCACCGGAGCCTGAGGAGTTGCCGGAAGTATATCTGCGGATTCATGAAACTGGTTCCTGAAAGGGAAGTGAAACTTTGAGCATTGATTTTTCTGACAGCGGCGGGTTCGAGACGGAAGCCCCCCTGGTGACCACGTCCCTCACCCGGGACGACGAGAACGAGGGCTCTCTCCGCCCCAAGACCCTTCGGGAATACATCGGCCAGGAGAAGGCAAAGGGCAATCTGGAGGTCTTCATCCAGGCGGCCAAGATGCGCAATGAGCCATTGGACCATGTGCTGCTCCACGGCCCGCCCGGCCTGGGCAAGACCACCCTCAGCGGCATCATCGCCAACGAGATGGGGGTCAACATCCGCATCACCTCCGGCCCCGCCATTGAGAAGCCCGGCGACCTGGCTGCCCTTCTCACCAACCTGGCGGAGAACGACATTCTCTTTGTGGATGAGATCCACCGGCTCAATCGCTCAGTGGAGGAGATCCTGTACCCCGCCATGGAGGACTTCGCCATCGACATCATCATCGGCAAGGGCCCTTCCGCCAACTCCATCCGGCTGGACCTGCCCAAATTCACCCTCATTGGCGCCACCACCCGGGCGGGACAGCTCTCCGCCCCTCTGCGGGACCGGTTCGGCGTCACCCTGCGGCTGGAGCTCTACACCCCGGAGGAGCTCGCTCGCATCGTCACCCGGTCGGCGGGCATCCTGGAGGTGCCCATCGAGGCTGACGGCGCCATGGAGATCGCCAAGCGCAGCCGCGGCACGCCCCGTATCGCAAACCGGATGCTGCGGAGGGTCCGGGACTTTGCCCAGGTGAAGGCGGGGGGCGTCATCACCCGTAAGGTGGCCGACGAGGCCCTCACCGCCCTGGAGGTGGATCACCTGGGCCTGGACGCCATCGACCGGCGGATGCTCCGCAGCATCATTGAGCACTACGGCGGCGGCCCGGTGGGCCTGGAGACCCTGGCCGCCACCATCAACGAGGAGGCCGTCACCCTGGAGGACGTGTATGAACCCTACCTGATGCAGATGGGCTTCCTCACCCGCACTCCCCGGGGGCGCTGCGTGACCCGGCGGGCTTATGAGCACTTGGGCCTGTCCGTCCCCGGCGGGATGGGCATGGACCAGCTGAGCTTCTGAGGTGTGCACCCATGCTCTTCTGGCTGTTTTGCCTTTGCATGGACCTGCTGATCCCTGCCGCCATGCTCCTCCTGGGGCGGCGCTTTCTGACCAGACCGCCTAAAACCATCAACGGCTTTTACGGCTACCGCACCGCCCGATCCATGAAGAACCAGGCTACCTGGGACTTTGCCCACCGCACCTGCGGCAGGCTGTGGTTCCGGCTGGGGCTGGTCCTGCTGCCGGTGAGTGCCGCCGCCATGGCGCCTGCGCTGGGCAGGGAGACCCAGACGGTAGGGCTCTGGTGCGCCGCTGTTGTGCTGGTGCAGACGGCGGTGCTGGTGTGCAGCATTTTCCCCGTAGAGCGGGCGCTCAAACGGCATTTTGACGATTTTGGAAGAAAGAGGTAATCATATATGGGTAAATTGTTTGGGACCGACGGTATCCGCGGCGTGGTCAACGCCGGGCTGGACGCCACGCTGGCATATAAGGTAGGCTTGGCCACGGCCCAGGTCCTCCGTGATGCGGAGGACCGCAAGCCTCTGGTGGCCATCGGCAAGGACACCCGCATCTCCTCCGACCTGCTGGAGGGCGCTCTCACCGCCGGCCTGTGCTCTGCCGGCGCCGACGTGCTCCACCTGGGCGTCATCCCCACCCCCGCCGTGGCCTGGGTGACGGTGGACCGGAAGGCCGACGCCGGTGTGGTCATCTCGGCCTCCCACAACCCCTTTGAGCACAACGGCATCAAGATCTTCAATGGCCAGGGCTTCAAGCTCTCTGACGCGCTGGAGGCCCAGATCGAGGACCTGATCCTCTCCGGCGCCGTGGAGCAGATCCCCTTAAAAACCCACGACGGCATCGGTCGGGTAATCTATGCCGACGAGAGCGCCCGGAACGACTACATCGACCATCTGGTGTCCACCGTCCCGGACGGCTTTTCGGGCCTGCGCATCCTGGTGGACTGCGCCAACGGCGCCTCCTCCGCCACCGCACCCAGCCTCTTTGACCGCTTTGACGGTCTTCACTGCGATATCATCAATGCCGACCCTGACGGCGTGAACATCAACACCAACTGCGGCTCCACCCACCTGGAGGGCCTGGCCGCCATGGTGAAGGCGGGCAGCTACGACCTGGGCCTGGCCTTCGACGGCGATGCCGACCGCTTCCTGGCCGTCAGTGAGGCGGGCGTTCCCATCGACGGCGACCAGATCATGGCCGCCTGCGGCCGCTACCTCAAGGAGCAGGGAGCGCTGCCCGGCAACACCATCGTGGCCACCGTCATGTCCAACATCGGGCTCCACCGCTTCCTGGCGGAGAACGGCATGCAAGCCGTGTGCACCGATGTGGGCGACCGGAACGTGCTGGAGCGGATGCTCAAGGACGGTTATGTCCTGGGCGGAGAGCAGTCCGGCCACACCATCTTCCTCAAACATGCCACCACCGGCGACGGCCAGCTCACCGCTCTCCAGTTTTTGAGCATCCTCAAGGCCTCCGGACGCAAGGCTTCCGAGCTGGTGGCCGACTGCCGCCAGTACCCCCAGGTGCTGGTCAACGTGGCTGTGTCCGACAACGCTCAGAAGCAGGCCATCATGGCCTCGCCCGCGCTGAAGGCGGCCATTGGGGAGGAGGAGAAGGGTCTGGCCGGCAACGGCCGCATCCTGGTGCGCCCCTCCGGTACTGAGGCTCTGGTCCGGGTCATGGTAGAGGCCGAGACCGAGGCGACCGCCCGGGACTGTGCCGACAGACTGGCAAATCTCATAAAAACCCTCTGATTTTATGGAAACCGCTAAAATAATCTGCATAAATACTTGACATTTGGGGTGCTTTCGCCCTATAATAAGCAAGGAGTCTTGGAATGAAATCAGCAGACACCGACCAAAATGTACTTCCGGATGAGACCTTGTGTCTGCAGGCCGCCTCAGGTGACCGCGTCGCGGAGGAGATCCTCGTGATGCGCTATAATCGCCTGGTGCGGATCTGTGCCCGTCCCTATTTTCTGGCGGGCGGAGACAGCGAGGATCTGATTCAGGAGGGGATGCTGGGTCTGCTGAGTGCCATCCGTGAGTTCCTTCCCGGAAAGGGAAGCACTTTTCGGACCTATGCCGAGACCTGTATCCGAAACCGAATCCTCTCCGCCATCCGGGCGGCAGCCAGAGATAAGCACGATCCGCTCAACCACTATGTCTCTTACGAAACCCCTCTTTTTGATGGGAACACCGACCGTTATCCATTCACCGCATCCCGGCCGCCTCTGCAGAATCCTGAGGATATGTATATCAGCAGGGAGGAGCGCCGGGAGCGTCTTGGGACGCTCAAGGGACAGCTATCCGGTTTGGAGGCAAAGATCCTGACGCTCTTTCTCCGCGGTTATTCCTATGCGGAGATTGCCGCTCAGGTGGAACGGTCCCCGAAAGCGGTGGACAACGCCGTGCAGCGCATCCGGCGCAAGGTGGCTCGGC
>CAUBHZ010000142.1 GCA_958435885.1 uncultured Intestinimonas sp.
TCTGGAGCTTGCCGGCCAGGGCCTCCTGCTCTGTCAGGTCCCGGCCCTCCGCCGCCCCGGCGGCACCCAGGCACAGTGCGAGACACAGCAGCGCGCTCAGCACCACCATCACTTTTTTCATGGGATACGCCTCCTTATTTTTTCTTGTCACCCGGTCCCTATCAGCCGCCGGAGCCCTCTGCCAAAGGCAGGAAGGTCTCGGTCACCTCGCCGGTGGTCAGGTCCACGGTGTAGGTGTAGGTGCCCTTCTCCTGGATGATGGTGACACCATCCGGGCCGGGCACGTCTATCCGGACGGCGCAGGAGTAGGTGAGGGTCTTCCCGTCGGCGCTGAAGGTCAGGTTGGCGGGCTGGGCGTACTCCTCAGTCGCGGCATGGGGCAGGGGCAGGGGCACCACCTCGCCCGCCCCCAGAGGGGTGTCGGGCTTGCCCACCAGGTACAGGAAGGTGGTCAGTCGGGCGTGTTAGACCCCCGTATTCTGGGTGAGCAGGACGGTGCAGGTCTCCCCCTCCCACCGCTTCAGCTCCCTTCGGTTGTAGTCTCCCTCCAGGATGGCGCGGATGGCGTCGTCGTAGGCCTGCTGCTCAGCAAGGGTACCGGGCAGACCCTCCATGCCGGCCGTCACGATCTTATAGCGGGTATCGCCGGTGTACAGGTCGGTGGTGTAGACATAGGTACCCATCTGGTGGAACGCATACTCCTCTGGGGTCCCCTGGAGCAGCACGTTGGCACTGTCGAAATGGACGGAGTAGGTAAAGGTTCTCCCGTCCTCACTCAGGGAGAGCCGGTCCGGCCGGGCGTCGGAATTGGCGTCCTGCGCCGGCAAAGGCAGGGCCAGCACCTTTCCCTGACCCCCGGCGTAGGCCGGCTTGGTCACCATCCGAAGGGCGGGACCGGCCCCATGGGGGGTACCGATGTACTGTCCCAGCAGCACGGTACCGTAGTCCGACTCCCACCGCTCCTCGATCACAAAGGGCATGACCCCCTCCGTCAGCTCCGCCATGGCCTCCTCATAGGTTTTCTCCCCCTGGTCAATGGGAAAGGCCTGGCCGTACTTGGTAGGGTCCATGCCCCCCTCCACGATGAGCTTACCGGACAGGGTCCCCTCCCCGCCCTTGAGCCGGGCGGAGAGGGCGGCGGCGGTGACGTCCACCGCATCGGCCCGGAGGAAGTTCTCCCGGTCCACCCGTTCAGGCACAATGCCGCAGGCCCGGGCCAGGGTCCAGGGATCGTCCCAGGTGAAGTCGGTACCGTCGGCGTAGCCCAGGGCCCGGAGCATGAAGGTCACGTACATCTCTCCGGTGGCGGTCTCCCCGGCGCCGAAGGCGGTATCCGACACGCCTTTGGTGAGGCCGTTTTCCCAGGCGTAGGACACGTAGCCGTCGGCCCAGGCAGGCACGTCGGCAAAGGGGTGGGTCTTCTCCATTTCCGCTGCCTCAGAGCCCTTGCCCAGGGCCCGGACCAGCATGGTCACCGCCTCCTCCCGGGTGAGGGGACGGTCCAGGGCGAAGTCGGTGGAGCCGTCGGCCCTCTCCCCCACCCCCAGGAAGAGGCCCAGGCTCTGGAGCTTGCCGGCCAGGGCCTCCTGCTCTGTCAGGTCCCGGCCCTCCGCCGCACAGACAGTGCCCAGGCACAGCAGCAGACACAGCAGGATACTCAGTCCGGCTCGCATTTTTCCTCTCATTCGGATGCACCTCCCGTTTTACCGGGCCGGAACACGGCCCATATCTCTACCCTTATAGCGTCTGAGCCCCCGGTTTTGTGACAGGGCGGGACATAAAAATTCAGACCCGGCACGCCTATCGGTGTGCCGGGTCCGGAATTTTGGCTCAGGAGAGCTCGAACATGCCGTGATAGAGCTGGTAGTACTCGCCCTTCTGCTCCAGCAGGTCGTCGTGGCTGCCCCGCTCCACGATCTGGCCCTGCTCCAGCACCATGATGGCGTTGGCGTTGCGGACGGTGGAGAGCCGGTGGGCGATGACGAAGACGGTCCGCCCCTCCATGAGCTGGTCCATGCCCTTTTCGATGAGGGCCTCGGTACGGGTGTCGATGGAGGAGGTGGCCTCGTCCAGGATCAGGACGGGCGGGTCGGCCACGGCGGCCCGGGCGATGGCCAGCAGCTGCCGCTGGCCTTGGGAGAGGTTGGCTCCGTCGGCGGTGACCATGGTTTCATAGCCCTGGGGCAGGCGGCGGATGAAGGAGTCGGCGTTGGCGATGCGGGCGGCCTTCTCCACCTCCTCCATGGTGGCGTCCAGCTTGCCGAAGCGGATGTTGTCGGCGATGGTGCCGGTGAAGAGGTGGGTATCCTGGAGGACCATGCCCAAAGAGCGGCGCAGGTCGTCCTTTTTGATGTCCTTCACGTCGATGCCGTCGTAGGTCACCGTCCCCTTCTGCACGTCGTAGAAGCGGTTGATGAGGTTGGTGATGGTGGTCTTGCCCGCGCCGGTGGAGCCCACGAAGGCGATCTTCTGG
Source organism: uncultured Intestinimonas sp. (assembly GCA_958435885.1). Next base: position 2,474 of record CAUBHZ010000142.1, read on the forward strand.
CCGGGCTTGGCAAAGAGGCTGATGTCCTTGAGGATGGGGTGGCCGGGGTCGTAGCCGAAGGTGACGTGGTCGAAGCGCACGTCCCCCCGAAGGGGCACGGAGGTGCCGTCGGGCTTGCGCCAGGACCAGCCGCCCTGAGCCTCCTTCACCAGCTCCACCTTGCCCTCGTCCACCTCCGGGGGCTGGTCCATGGCCTCAAAGACCCGCTCGGCGCCGGCCAGGGCGGCCAGGAGGAAGTTGCTCTGCTGGGTGAACTGGTTGATGGGCATGGCGGCCTGGCGGACGAAGACCAGGTAGCTGGCCAGGCTGCCCACGTCGGTCATGCCCTTCATGGCCATGTAGCCGCCCAGTGCGGCCACGATAGCGTAGTTGATGTAGGAGATACTCACCACTGCCGGCACCATGGTGGCGGCGTAGGCCTGGGCGCCGGTGCCCGAGCGCCGCAGGGCCTCGTTCTTCTCCCGGAAGCGCTCGAGGTTCTCCCCCTCGTGGTTGAAGACCTTCACCACCTTCTGGCCGGCCACCATCTCCTCGATGTAGCCGTCCAGGTCGCCCAGGCTGGCCTGCTGCTTGCGGTAGAAGGCCTTGCTGCGCTTGCCGCTGAAGCGGATGTAGAGGAACATGATGATGTAGCACACCGCCACCACCAGGGTGAGCCGCCAGTTGAGGATGAAGAGCATGGTGAGGGTGCCCACCACCTGGATAAAGCTCTGGATGACCATGGCGAAGGAGTTGTTGAGGGCGTCGGAGATGGTGTCCACGTCGTTGGTGAAGTAGCTCATGACGTCGCCGTGGCGGCGGGTGTCGAAGAACCGGAGGGGCAGGGTCTGGAGGTGGGCGAAGAGGTCCCGGCGGATGTCGAAGAGGACCTTCTGGGCCGCCTTGACCATGGTCTGGGTGTAGCCCCAGGCGGAGAGGGCGCCGGCCAGGTAGATGCAGGCGGTGAGGATCACGCCACTGAGAAGGGTCTTGACGCCGCCGGAGGCCAGGTTGTTGACCACGGGGCGGATCATGTAGGTACCCAGGAGGTTGCAGAGGGCGCTGACGGTGACCAGCACCGCCACCACCAGGAGGAGGTACTTGTGCCGTCCCATATAGGAGAGCAGGGTGCGCAGGGTGTAGGCCAGGTTTTTAGGCTTCTTGGCGCTGAGCTGTCGGGCCGCCATGGTCCTCCCCTCCTTTCATCTGGGATGCGTAGATCTCCTGGTAGATGGGGTCGGAGGCCAGGAGCTGTTCGTGGGTGCCGGTGGCGTGGATCCTGCCGTCCTCCAAGATGACGATGAGGTCGGTGTGCATCACGGAGGTCACCCGCTGGGCGATGATGATCTTGGTCACCCCGGTGAGTTTGGCCAGGGCAGCGCGGATCTTGCCCTCGGTGGCGGTGTCCACGGCGGAGGTGGAGTCGTCGAAGATGAGGATCTTTGGCTTTTTCAGCAGGGCCCGGGCGATGCACAGCCGCTGCTTCTGGCCGCCGGAGACGTTGACGCCCCCCTGGCCCAGGTCGGCGTCCAGGCCGCCGGGCATCCGGTTGAGGAACTCGTCGGCGCAGGCCGCCCGGCAGGCCGCCCACAGCTCCTCGTCGGTGGCGTCGGGGTTGCCCCACTGGAGGTTCTCCCGCACGGTGCCGGAGAAGAGGACGTTCTTCTGGAGGACGATGCCCACGGCGTCCCGGAGGGCGGTGAGGTCGTAGTCCCGCACGTCGTGTCCGCCCACCTTCACGGCGCCCTCGGTCACGTCGTAGAGCCGGGGGATGAGCTGGACCAGAGTGGTCTTGGCCGAGCCGGTTCCCCCCAGGATGCCCACAGTCTGTCCGGCCTTAATGTGAAGGTCCACCCCGGAGAGGGCGTACTCCTTGGCGTCGGCGCGGTACTTGAAGGAGACCCCCTCGTAGTCCACGCTGCCGTCGGGCACAGTCCGGATGGGGTCGTCGGGGGAGGTGAGGACCACGTCCTCATCCAGCACCTCGGCGATGCGGTGGGCGCTGGCCAGGCTCCGGGTGAGGAGCAGGAACACGTTGGAGATCATCATGAAGGAGTTCATGACCTGGAGGACGTAGCTCAGAAATCCGGTGAGCTCACCCACCTGCAGGCCGCCGTCCAGGATCATGCCGCCGCCGAACCACAGGATGAGGACGATGGCGGTATACATGGTGAACTGGAAGGCGGGCAGGTTGAGGACGGCCAGGTGGAAGGTGCGCTGGCTGGTGGCCATGAGCTCCTGGTTGACGCTCTGGAACTTGTCCTCCTCGTACTCCCCCCGGACGAAGGCCTTCACCGCCCGGATGGCGGTGAGGCCCTCCTGGACCACGTTGTTGAGGCGGTCCACCGCCTTCTGGAGCCGGCCGTACATGGGAGCCACCTTGCTGACCACCAGGAAGAGGATGACGGCCAGGATGGGGGCGCACACCAGGAAGATGAGGGCCAGCTCGGCGTTCATCCAGAAGGAGAGTCCCAGGCCCATGAGCAGCATGACGGGGCTGCGGAAGAGGGGGCGCAGGCCGCCGTTGACGGCATTCTGGAGCACCGTCACGTCGGTGGTCATGCGGGTGACCAGGGAGGAGGTCTCGAACCGGTCCAGGTTGGAGAAGGCGTAGCCCTGGACCTTTTCGTACTGGGCCTCCCGGACCCGTGCGCCCCAGCCGTAGGCCGCCCGGGCGGCGAACCGGGCGTAGAGGAGGCCGGTGATGAGGGCCAGCAGGGCGCAGATGCCCATCTGGATGCCCTTGCCCACGATGTAGTGGAGGTCCCGGTTGGCCACGCCCACATCGATGAGGTCGGCCATGAGCACCGGAATCACCAACTCAAAGACGGTCTCGATGAAGACCAGCAGGGCGCCGGTGAACATGTCCCGCCGGTAGGGTCCCAGATAGGAGAGCAGCCGTCTCAGGTCTTTCATGTCCCCTCCCCCCTCTCGGACTTCAGGTTGCGGTAGGCCCGGCCCAGGTACTCGGCGAAGCGCTCCCGCTCCTCGGGGGAGAAGCCGTCCAGCATCCGCTCCTCCATGGCCCGGCACCGGTCCTGCCAGCCCTCATAGGCCCGCACCCCCGCCGGAGTGAGGGCGATGAGGTCCCGCCGCTTGTCCTGGTCGTCGGCCCGCCGGGTGACGAAGCCTCCCTTTTGGAGACTGTCCAGCATCCGGCACACCGCCGCCGGGTCGATCTCAAAGTAGTTGGCCAGCTCCCGCTGTCCGCAGGGGCCGTTGCGCCGCAGGTA
>CAUBHZ010000143.1 GCA_958435885.1 uncultured Intestinimonas sp.
CCCTTCCCGACTGGTCTTTGCCTACTTTCGGCCATTCGAAAGTAGGCCGCCGGAGGCCGTAACTTCATAAGGAAAAGAGAAAAATAGTGCTGTGCTGGGGGCGCGTCTGGGAAGCCGCGCCCCACAAAAAGGAGATACCATGCTGCCGGGGCGGGCGGCCGCAGGCCTCACGCCCGCTTGAAGAGCTTTTCCAGCTGATTTCGGGTGAGCTCGATGGCCACAGGGCGGCCGTGGGGACAGTATTTGACCTCCCCCGACATGACGGCCTGGGCCACCCGCTCCAGCTCGGCGGGGCCGTTCTTCTGGCCGCCCTTGATGGCGGCCTTGCAGGCCATGGTGGCCAGCAGGTGATCCCGCACGCCGTCGGGGTCGGTCCGCCGGGCGGACAGCAGGTCCCCGGCCAGCTCCAGGAGGGTGGCCTCCACCTCCCCGGCGTCCACATAGTCGGGGCACTGGCGGACCACCACCGCCCCGCCGCCGAAGTCCTCGCAGGAGAAGCCGAACCGCTCCAGCTCCTCGGTGTGCTCCAGCAGGGCGGCCGCCTCCTCGGGGGCGGGGGTGAACACCACCGGCGTCAGGAGCAGCTGCACCATGGGGGCGTACCCCGCCGCCTTCAGCTTGTCGAAATTCATCCGCTCATGGGCGGCGTGCTTGTCGATGATGAAGGCCTTGTCCCCCTGCTCCACCAGGACGTAGGTCTGGAAGAGCTCCCCCCGGACGGTCCAGGGTTCCGGTTTTGCCTCCGCCGGGACGGGTTCGGCCACCGGCTCCGGCGCGGCCTTGACAACGGGTGTGGGTACCGTCTCCGGCTCCGGCGTGGGCTGTGCGGTGGGGACGGCCTTCTCTTTGACCGGCTCCGGCTTCACCGGGGCGGGCTCCGCAAAGACCGGCTTTGCAAAGTCGTGGATGGGCAGCCCGCCTGCCTGCCGCACCGGGGGAACCGCCTCCCGCCGGGGGGGCTCTGTTTTGGGCCGCGACGGCGCCCAGGTTCTGGGCTGGCTCCGGGTCTGGACGGCCCGGCGGTACTCCTCTGACGACAGGTTGAGGAAGGTCTGATTGGGGGTGACGGTGTCGTGCCCGGCGGGCTTTTTGGGGGCGTCCAGGTGGGCCTGGGGAGGCCGGGCATTGGCCTCCAGCGCCCCCAGCACGGCGTGGTAGACGGCGTCGAAGATCTTCTTCTCACTGACGAACTTGACCTCGGTCTTGGCGGGGTGGACGTTGACGTCCACGCCGTTGAGCCGGGTGGTGAGGTGGAGGACGCAGGCGGGGAACTTGCCCACCATGCGCTGGTTCTGGTAGGCCTGCTCCAGGGCGGCCATGAGGAGGCGGGACTTGATGAAGCGGCCGTTGACAAAGAAGAACTGGTAGTTCCGGGAGCCCCGGCAGCAGGCGGGCAGGGAGGCGAAGCCCTCCACGGTGACGGCGTCCTCGCCGGAGCCCTTCACGGGGAGCATACCCAGGGCCAGCTCCCGGCCCAGCACGGCGTAGAGGGCGGACTGGAGCTTTCCGTCCCCGGGGGTGAGAAGCTCCTGCCTGCCGTCCCGGAGGAATTTGAAGGAGACGCCGGGCCGGGCCAGGGCCTCCCGCTGGACGGCGGCAAAGACGGCGGCGCCCTCGGCGGTGTCCTTTTTCATGAACTTGAGCCGGGCGGGGGTGTTGTAGAAGAGGTCCCGCACCACCATGGTGGTGCCCTGGGGACAGCCGGCCTCCTCCCTGCCGGTGACCACGCCGCCCTCCAGGGTGAGGGCCACTCCCAGGTCGTTGCCCTGGGCCCGGGTGAGCACCTCGATGCGGGACACGGCGGCGATGGCGGCCAGAGCCTCGCCCCGGAAGCCCAGGGTGCCGATGGCGGCCAGGTCGTGCTCGGTGCGCACCTTGCTGGTGGCGTGGCGGAGGAAGGCGGTCTCCACGTCGGCGGGGGGAATGCCGCAGCCGTTGTCGGTCACCCGGATGTATGACATGCCGCCGTGCTGGATCTCCACGGTGACGGCGGCGGCGCCGGCGTCGATGGCGTTTTCCAGCAGCTCCTTCACCACCGAGGCGGGGCGCTCCACCACCTCGCCGGCGGCGATGAGGTCGGCCACGTGGCTGTCCAGGACTTGAATGTGGGGCATGGTGTCACCAGCTTTCTGTGCACAGGATCAGAGGAGGGCCATGGCCAGGCTCAGGCCGTTGAGGGCCATGTGGAGGGCGATGGCCGACCAGATGGAGCCGCCCTTGTCGTAGCACCAGGTGAGGGCGGAGTTCATGGGGAGGTAGCGGATCAGCAGGAGCAGATAGGCAGGGTCGGGGCCCATGGGGGTCCATACGAAGGGGAGGACGCAGAAGAGGCCGTAGCCCAGGATGGACAGGGCGAAGGCCAGGGCCCGGCTGTACCGCCGCAGGCTGCCGAAGAGGAGCCCCCGGAAGAGGACCTCCTCCATGATGGGCATGAGGAGGACCAGCACTGCCACGGTGGCGGGGGGCGAGAGGAAGAAGGAGTCGGCGTAGGAGGCGGGGTTGGGGTCCTCCACCGGCAGGGGGAGGAGGGAAAAGAGGACCTGGAGGACGCCGCCCCCCACCAGACCGGCCAGGAAGGCGGTGAGGTTCTCGGGCAGGTCGTCCAGGAGGATGTCAAAACCCTGGCGCAGGAAGCTCCAGAAGAGGAGCAGGGTGGCGCACAGGAGGAGGAAGTAGTAGATAAGGCTGAACTCGGGAGCCTGGAGGAAGAAGTCGAAGCGCTGGCTCAGCAGCATCTGGAGCCACCCCATGACCAGGGGGAAGACCAGCAGGTAAAGGACAAAAAACACCCAGCCCCGGCAGAATTCCGACGGGGTGAAGCGGGCTTTCCACTGTCGTTTGGGGTACATGGGAAGGGCCTCCTTCGGGTGTTTGTGGGGCGGCGGGTCCCACACACATTATATCAACTGTCCTTACAGCAGCTTCTTGAGCTCATAAACCAGGTTGAGGGCCTCGATGGGGGTGAGGGTGTCCAGGTTGGTCTGCCGCAGGCGCTGGGCCACCTGGTTTGCCCCCATGTCCAGGAAGGACACCTGGTCGTCGGCGGGAGCCTGGACGGGGGCGGGGGCGGGACAGCCCTGGCTCTCCAGCTCGGACAGAATGTCCCGGGACCGGCGGATGACCCGGTCGGGCACCCCGGCCAGGGAGGCCACCTCGATGCCGTAGCTCTGGTCGGCGGGGCCGGGGACGATCTTGCGCAGGAAGATGACGTCGTCCTTCCGCTTCTTGGCGGCCACGTTGTAGTTCTTCACCCCGGGGATCTCCCCCTCCAGGCAGGTGAGCTCGTGGTAGTGGGTGGCGAAGAGGGTCTTGCACCCCAGGCGGCGCTTGTCGGCGCAGTACTCCAGCACCGCCCGGGCGATGGCCATGCCGTCGTAGGTGGAGGTGCCCCGGCCGATCTCGTCCAGAATGAGGAGGCTCTTGGGAGTGGCGTTCTTCAGAAGCTCGGCCACCTCGGTCATCTCCACCATAAAGGTGGACTGTCCGGCGGCCAGGTCGTCGCTGGCGCCGATGCGGGTGAAGACCCGGTCCACCACGCCGATGCGGGCGCTCCTGGCGGGGACGAAGGACCCCATCTGGGCCATGAGCACCGTGAGGGCGGTCTGGCGCATGTAGGTGGACTTACCCGCCATGTTGGGGCCGGTGATGATGGCCACCAGGTTGTCCTTGCCGTCCAGGTGGACGTCGTTGGGGACGAAGAGGGCGTCCTTGAGCACCTTCTCCACCACCGGGTGGCGGCCCTCCACGATGTCCAGACGGTCGGAGAGGTCCACCTCCGGCTTGCAGTAGCGGCCCTCGGCGGCCACGGCGGCGAAGGAGAGGAGGACGTCCACCTGGGCCACGGCGGCGGCGGTGCGCTGGACGGCGTCCACCTGGGCGGCGGCGGCCTCACGGAGCTGGCAGAAGAGCTCGTACTCCAGGGCGGTGAGCTTGTCCTGGGCGGAGAGAATGGTGTGCTCCATCTCCTTGAGCTCCTGGGTGATGAAACGCTCACAGTTGACCAGGGTCTGCTTGCGGATGTAGTCCTCGGGGACCTGGTCGTAGTAGGACTTGGAGACCTCGATGTAATAGCCGAAGACCTTGTTGTAGCCCACCTTCAGGCTCTTGATGCCGGTGCGCTCCTTCTCCCGGGCCTCCACCTGGGCCACCATGCCCTTGCCGTTGGTCTGGATGTCCCGGAGGTAGTCCACGTCGGCGTTCCAGCCGCCCCGGATGAAGCCGCCCTCCCGGACGGAGAAGGGGGGCTCCTCCACCAGGGCCCGGTCCAGGGTGTCCCGGAGGGCGGGCAGGTCGTCCATGGTCTCCCGGAGGACGGTGAGGAGGGACGAGGAGAAGGGGGACAGGAGCTCACGGAGCCGGGGCAGCTTCCCCAGGCCGGAGGAGAGGGCGGTGAGGTCCCGGGCGCCGGCGGTGCCGTAGACGATGCGGCCGATGAGCCGCTCCAGGTCGGTGACCTCCCGGAGGCAGGCGGAGAGCTCCTGGCGGGCGATGGCGTCCCCCACCAGCTCCTCCACGGCGTCCAGCCGCTTGTTGATCTGGGCGGGAGACAGGAGGGGACGCTCCATCCAGGAGCGGATGAGCCGCCCGCCCATGGCGGTGCGGGTCTTGTCCAGCACCCACAGGAGGGAGCCCTTCTTCTCCTTGCCCCGGAGGGTCTCGGTGAGTTCCAGGTTCCGCCGGGCGGTGAGGTCCAGCTCCATGAACTCGCCGCCGGCGGTGTAGTGGAAGGCGGTGAGGTGGGAGAGGTCGGTCTTCTGGGTGTCGTAGAGGTAGGTGAGCATGCCGCCGCAGGCCCGGACGGCGTACGTCCCCTCCGGGGGAAGATTGTCCAGCCCCGAGCGGAACTGCTTCCGGCACAGCGCCCAGGCCTGGTCGGGGGCGAAGTCGGCCTCGTTTCCCTTCTCACACCGGCACTCCAGCCGGGCTTTCAGAAAGTCCCGCAGGTCCTTGCAGTCCCAGGCGGCGGCGTCCAGCACGGCCTCCCGGGGGGAGAACCGGCCCAGCTCGTTGGTGAGGTGCTCCTCCCAGCCCGGCCCGGCGAAGGCGGCGGCGGACACCTCGCCGGTGGAGATGTCGCAGAAGCAGACGCCGGCGGCGTCCCGGTCCAGGCAGACGGCGGCGATGAAGTTGTTCTTCCCCTCCTCCAGCATGGAGGACTCGATGAGGGTGCCGGGGGTGACGATGCGGATGATGTCCCGGTCCACCAGGCCCTTGGCGGTGGCGGGGTCCTCCATCTGCTCGCAGATGGCCACCTTGTAGCCCTTGGCGATGAGCCGGGAGAGGTAGGCCTCCACCGAGTGGTAGGGCACGCCGCACATGGGGGTGCGCTGCTCGGGGGGCTTGTTCCGGTCACGGGTGGTGAGGGTCAGGTCCAGCTCCTGGGACACCAGCTTGGCGTCCTCGTTGAACATCTCGTAAAAATCCCCCAGCCGGAACATGAGGATGCAGTCCGGGTGCTCCGCCTTCATCTGGAGGTATTGTTTCATCATGGGGGTGACTTCGGCGGGCATTGGGATTCCTCCTCTGGAAATAAATAAGGTAAGATCATGGAGACGGGCTGTGTGTGGGAGCGCCGCAGGCCGCCCGAAAGCCTTCCCCTGGGGGGAAGGTGGCATGGCCGCAGGCCATGACGGATGAGGGGGAGCCTTGCGGCGT
>CAUBHZ010000144.1 GCA_958435885.1 uncultured Intestinimonas sp.
CCCCGATTGAACGTGCACGGGGCGGAGTGAATCCGCCCCATGCCAAGGTTTTGCCCTCCGGTCAAAACGCTTGGACGGCGTGACCGCCGGACGCCGCGGAGCGGCGGCGGAAACCCGCTGTAAAATGTAAAATCACGTTGAAATATAACAGGAGGTAGTATTTATGATTGCGTTAGGCTCGGATCACGGCGGGTTTCCGCTGAAGCAGCACGTCAAGGAGTACCTGGATTCCCACGGGCTGGACTATGTGGACTACGGCTGCGCCGACACCACCAGCTGTGACTACCCCGTCTACGCCAAGGCGGCCGCCGAGGCAGTGGCCTCCGGCAAATGCGAGCGGGGCATCGTCATCTGCACCACCGGCGTGGGCATCTCCATCGCCGCCAACAAGGTCAAGGGCATCCGCTGCGCCCTGTGCACCGACCCCTACGTGGCCGAGATGACCCGCCGCCACAACGACGCCAACATGCTGGCCATGGGCGCCGGGGTGGTGGGTCCCAACCTGGCCGAGCGGATCGTGGAGGCCTTCCTCACCACCGAGGTCGAGGGGGGACGCCACCAGCGCCGGGTGGACCTCATCACCGAGATGGAGCGGTAATAGAACAAAAGAGGGCCCTCCAGGCATCGCCTGGAGGGCCCTTGTCGTATTTATGGGTCAGCCCCGGAGGATCAGATAGTTCTTGATGAGGCGGACGGCGCCTTCCACACCGAGCTTGTCGGTGTTGATGATGAGGTCGTAGTCGCCGCCGTAGCCCCAGTGGAGGCCGGTGTTGGCGGCGTAGTAGGACGAGCGCAGCTTGTCCATCCGCCGGATTTCCCGGGCGGCGTCCCGCTCCCTGAGGCCATAAACCTCCACCGCCCGGCGGGCCCGGGCCTCCGGAGAGCCGCAGATGAAGAGGTGGACACAGTTGGGCCGGTCCTGGAGCACGTAGTTGCCGCAGCGGCCCAGGAAGATAGCGGGACCCCGGTCGGCCAGCTTCTCCAGGGCCCTGGACTGGGCCCGGAAGATCCGCTCCCCGTAGGTGAGCTGCTGGGCGCCGGCGCCGGGGTTGATGTCCGAGAGGGCGTACATGTAGTCGGAGAGCTCCATGTTCTCCGCTGCGGAGAACTCCCAGGCGCCGATGTCGCTCTCCCGGGCGGCTTTGGAGATGATCTCGTGGTCGTACCAGGGCAGATTCAGATCTTTGGAGAGCTGCTGGGCGATGGCCCGCCCTCCGCTGCCGTACTGGCGGCTGATGGTAATGGTCAGGGCGTTCATGTCGTACCTCCTTCCGAAACGGTTACTGCGTCCGCGGGGGAAACTAGCCCCCCAGGGTCAGGCCGGAGCTGCCCAGGCCGTCCTTCTCCAGCATCCGCTCCAGCACCTCCACGTCGCTGGTGATGTCCATGGCGTCGTCCTGGAAAAGACGGTCCAGCTGTTGCTCAAACCCCTCCACCACCTTGTCCATCATGCCTTCGATGCGCTCCTTGGCGGCGGAGATGTTCTCGCCCTCCACTCCCTGGGCCTCCAGCTGGGCGTAGGAGCCCAGGATCTTCAGGGTGGTGGGCAGGTAGTAGCTCAGAAAGCTGCGGAGCTTGCCCTCCTTGTCCGGCTTCTCCCGCAGGTAGGCAAAGATGTTGCCGGTGATCTCCCCGATGCGGTCGATCTTCCGGCTCATCTCCGGGTCGGCAATGGCGTCGTTGAGGGCGCGGATCTCGGTGAGCACCGCCTCCGCCCGCTCCACCTCTTTTGGGGGTTCCGGTGCGGGGTCCTCCTTGGGGTGGTCCTGGATGCCGTCGTCGGTGAGGAAGAGCTGGTCGCTGCTCAGGTCCAGATAGCCCACGGGGAAAATACCGTCGTCCAGCATGTCCTGGAGGTCCTCCCGGATTTTACGGGGCGAAAAGCCGGTGGCCTCCGCCAGGGTGGTCACCGGGATGGACTTGCGGCGGCCGATGAGGGAGAGATACTGCCGGTAGCGCTTGTGCCGCCGGCCCTTCCGCAGGCCGTACCAGGCCATGCACAGACCGCCGCCGCAGAAGGCCAGGGGGATGAAGATGTCCTCCAGGCTGTAGAGAAGGCCGCCCCAGGAGAGGGCGTCCAGAAAGGCGCTGAAGGCACCCAGGCCGAAGACGGCGGCGATGATGGCCCCTGCGATGGTGAGCATCCGTCCGCCGCCCCGGGCCTCCAGATCCTTTTCGGCCTTGGACCGGGCGGAGGACTTCCGGCGCCGGGCGGTGCCGGCCTGTGTGGTCTGGGCGGCAGGTTCCGCCTGGGCGGCGCCGTTCCGGGCGGCGGCCTCCCGCTGGAGGTCGTAGGGATGGCGCTTCACAGGGGTCCGGCGGCGGCCGGTGACGCCCGCCAGACGCAGGATCAGCAGAAAAATCCCCACCGGCGGAAAGCAGAAGAGAAAGATGAGGATCGGGACCCAGGAGAGCAGATCCCTGTCGTTCCGGTCCTGGCCGGAGCCATAGGGGCGGTTGGGTTGGCGGGGGTCAGACATTTGGGCTCCCTCCTAATCGCGCTCTTAAAACATTCATAAAATATAGGCGTTTGTTTTGGCTTCTTTATCAAAAATCAAACACCGACCGGCATAAAAAGTAAAGCGGCGGGGGTGGGACGCCCCGCGATGTAACCGTTCTGTAATTGCTTTTTTTCCCCATGGAACATATAATGTATCATGGTTTCCTGTAAACAGAATCCAACGCCCGGCCGGCCCGTCGGGGCGCGGGCCGGGGAACGTATCATTGGAGGCATCCGTCATGGAAGAGAAAAAGTCCGGTAAGCGGCTGGCCAAGTCTGACGGCGGCGCCAGAAAGAGCCGTCGGGGACTCATCGCCGCCGGGGTGCTGGTGGCTGTGGTGGCCGCCGGCTATCTGGGGCTGTGCACCTGGGTGGGAGCCAGCGGCACCACCCTGCCCGGCACCACCGCCGGAGGTGTGGACCTGGGCGGACTCACCCGGGACCAGGTGGATCGCCGCCTGGACGAGGAACTGAGGCAGCGCTATACCGGAAAAGAGATCACCCTGCAGGCAGACGGCGTGGACCAGAGCTACACCGTCAGCGGCAGCGTGCTCAATGTGGACACCGGCGCCATCACTGACGCCGCCTGGGGCCTGAGCCAGGGCAGCTTCCTCAGCCGGGGCTGGCGATTCCTCCAGGCCATGCTGGGGGGCAATGACATCGAGGTCCCCCTCAGCTATACCCAGGAGGGGGAGGCCCAGGTGGACGACCTGCTGACCCGGATCGAGTCCGAGCTGGGGGGCGGCGTCCAGGAGACCACCTGGGAGGTCCAGGGGGAGGAGCTGATCTTCCACATGGGCACCCCTGGCCGGGCCTTTGACTTGAGCAACACCAAGGCGGACATCCTGGCCGCCTTCGCCGGGGAGAGCCAGGAGCCCCTGGTCCTCTCCACCGTCACCACCGATCCCGCCGATGTGGACGTGGAGGCCGTCCACCAGCAGGTCTACGCCGAGGTGCGCAACGCCGCCCTGGACAAGGAGACCATGGAGATCACCCCCAGCGTCACCGGCCTGGACTTCCAGGTCTCCGACGCCCAGGCCGCCCTGAAGGACGCTGCCTGGGGCAGCGACGTGTCGGTGGCCCTCACGGTTACCGAGCCCACCGTCTCCACCGAGAGCCTGAAGGAGCTCCTCTTCCGGGACGTGCTGGGTGAGGCCAGCTCCAGCGTCTCCGGCTCCTCCAACCGGAAGACCAACGTGAAGCTCTCCGCCTCGGTGTGCGACGGCGTCATCCTGCTGCCCGGGGAGGTCTTCTCCTACAACAACACCACCGGCAGCCGCACCGCCGACAAGGGCTACCTCCCCGCCCCCTCCTACGTGGGCGGCAAATCCACCGACGAGGTGGGCGGCGGCATCTGCCAGACCTCCTCCACCATCTACTACGCCGCCCTCAACTCCAACCTGAAGATCGTGGAGCGCCACAACCACATGTTCGCCGTGGGCTATGTCCCCGACGGCATGGACGCCACGGTGTGGTACGGCGCCTCCGACTTCCGCTTTGAAAACGACACCGACTACCCCATCAAGATCGTCACCTCTTACAAGAACAGCCGCCTCACCGTCCAGATCTACGGCACCAAGACCGACGACCTGTACGTAAAGATGACCAACAAGGAGCTCTCCTCCACCCCCTGGAGCACCGAGTACAAGGTGGACCCCTCCCTACCCGCCGGTACCACCAAGACCGAGCAGACCCCCTACCGGGGCCGTGTGGTGGAGGCCTACCGCAACGTCTATGACGGCAACGGCAATCTGGTGAGCTCCACTCTGGAGACCAAGAGCACCTACAAGATGCGCAACCAGATCATCCTGGTGAGCCCCTATGACGGTGCCAAGTACGGCCTTACCGAGGCCGACGGCGCCATCATCGCCACCCCGTCGCCCTCCCCCACGCCCTCCGCTCCGGCGGAGACGACGCCGGTATCCGCCGCGCCCAGCCCCTCGCCGGTCCAGCCGGAGGAGACCGCCCCGACGGCCACCCCCAGCGCCGTGCCGTCGGAGACGCCGGCCTCCAGCGAGACGGTGCCCGACAACGGCATCCCCCTGGCCTCCGCGCCTCCCGCTGCTGAGGAGGGCCAGGCATGACAGAACATCCCTCCCAGCGCAGAGCCCTGAAGCTCCGGGCCAAACGGACCTTTTTCCGCTTCCTGCGGCCCTGCCTGGTATGCACCTTCCTCCTCATCGTCCTGTCCCTGGTCTCCCAGCTCTTTTCGGTGATCAGCGGCGGCGCCTTCTTCTATACCGTCATGGACGTGCGGCAGTTCCCCATGTCCACCGGCATCTGGAAGGCCGACGCCAACGCCATGACCAGCCTCCTGACCCTGATGGGCCTGGGAAAGCTGGGCGATCTGGGCGGACTGGTCTTCTCCGTCCGCTATGACGACCTGGGTCAGGTACTGGTCTTCCCCCTGGCCTGGCGGCAGGTGGTCAACGTGGTGGTGATCCAGGGCATCGTGCTCCTGGTCACCGCCCCCCTGAGCTACGGGGTGCTCAGCCAGTACCGGAGCCTCCTGGAGGGCCGGGTCCGGCCCGGACGGGCCCTCTTCGGCTGGTACGCCGACCTGCGCCTCACCGCCAAGGCCCTGGCCGTCCAGGTGGTCCTGACCCTGTGGCGGCTGGTCTCCACCCTGCTGTGCCTCCTGCCCGGCATCCTCTGCGCCGCGGTGGGCACCCTGACCCCCGGCGGCCAGATCCTGGTGCTGCTCTCCAGCCCCCTCCTGCTGCTGGGCCTGCTGGCGGGCTATTACCTCTATCTGTTCCTGCTGCCGGCCCGCTATGTGCTGGCCAGGGACCCGGCCTGCTCGGTGCCCGAGGCCTTTTCCAAAGGGGTGAGCCTGCTGGCCGGACGGCATCTGGAGTACTTCAAGCTCAACCTGTCCTTCCTGCCCTGGCATGTGGTCTCCATGCTCCTCTACGGCGTCCCCGACCTCTTTGTCATCCCCTATGTGGAGATGTCCAACTTCCTCTTCCTGGACCCGCCGCCGGTGCCGGAGAACCTGTAAAAATAGGACAGACTTTGTGAAAATAGCGGCGCGCCGCGGATGCGGCGCACAAAAAATGCCGTTACTTTTCCGGCCGGTATCCGACCGGAAAAGTCCTCGCTCCGCTCGCCGCACCGCCCCGGAAG
>CAUBHZ010000145.1 GCA_958435885.1 uncultured Intestinimonas sp.
TGATGGTGCGGTCGGGGTTGGTGATGGCCTGGCGCTTGGCCACCTGGCCCACCATACGCTCGCCGTCCTTGGAGAAGGCCACCACGGACGGGGTGGTGCGGTTGCCTTCGGCGTTGGCGATGACGACGGGTTCGCCGCCCTCCATGACGGCCACGCAAGAGTTCGTGGTACCAAGGTCGATACCGATGATCTTAGACATAAACGATTCCTCCAATATATTGAAAACTTATTTTTAACAAACAATAGATAGGTGTCAGATTTTTACGCTCCGCGCTTCTTGCTGTCACGCTGCGGCTGCTCACGACGCGCGGCTTCCCTCCGTCTCGGGCTGGTCTTCGGGCCGCGGTGCGGCCCTGCGCTCGCCCTCGCTCCGGTCCATCCGCGCTGTTCGCGACGCCTCCGCGCTTCCGGTCAATTAGCCACCTTGACCATGGCGAACCGGATGACCTTCTCTCCCAGCTTGAAGCCGGACTGGAAGACCTCCACCACGGTGTTTTCCCCGGCGCTCTCGTCCTCCACGTGCATGACGGCGTTGTGGAGGGAGGGGTCGAAGGTGGCGCCCAGGGCGGGGATCTCCTCCACGCCCAGCTTGGAGAGGATGTCCTTCAGGCCGGTCATGGTCATCTCCACGCCCTTCTTGTACGCTTCGTCGGCGGTCTCCTGCTTGAGGGCCCGCTCCAGGTTGTCGTACACGGGCAGGAAGGCGGCCACGGCGTCGCTCTTGGCGCCCTGGTAGATGCCCTCCTTCTCCTTCTGGGAGCGCTTGCGGAAATTGTCGTACTCGGCGGCCAGGCGGAGGTACTGCTCCTCCTTCTCGTCCATCTGCTTCCGCAGCTTTTCCAGCTCCTCCAGCAGCGGATCGGCCGCCGCCTCCTGCTGGGGAGCGGCCTGGGGCTCGGTCTGGGTCTGGGTCTCCTCCACGGGGACCTCCTCCACAGCCGGGTCCTGCTGTTTCTTTTCCTGCTTGCTCAAGCGATTACCTCCTAAGTGGATCGTCCTACTTCTCCTTTTCCTCCGCCGGGGGCAGGCTGCTCTGTTCAAAGAGGCGGCTCAGACCGGCGGCGAAATAGGAGAGCCGGGCGGTGATCTTTGCATAGTCCATCCGGGTGGGACCCACCACACCGATGACGCCTCGCATGCCGTCGCCGATGTCGTAGCTGGCCACCACCACGCTGGTGTCTTTCAGGGCGTCGGCCACGTTCTCCGGGCCGATGAGGATCTCCATGGGGTCCCCCTGGGGCATGGGGAAACGGGCGGCGTCCTGGTCCTCGCTGAGGTAGCTCATGAGGGGGGCGGCCCGGTCCAGGCTCCGGTACTCCGGGTGGGTGAGGAGACTGGCGATGCCGGCGGTGTGGACCCGGCGCTGCTCCAGGCTCTCCAGCACATCCATGGCGAAGGACACCACCAAACTGATGAGGCCGTAGGCCTCGCCCGCGGCGTGGGAGGCCACCCGCATGAGCTCGGGGGTGATCTCGTCCAGGGTGAGGCCGGTGAAGGTGGTGTTCAGCAGGGTGTTGAGAAGCTGGAGCTGGGCCTCGCTCAGGTCGGAGGGCAGCCGCACCAGCCGGTTGCGGACCACATTGGTGTCCGTCATCACCACTATAATAAAGGAGTCACTGGCCACCATCAGCAGGTCGAAGCGCTGGATGGTCACCCGGCTGGACCCGGCGGCCAGGGCAAAGGCGGGGTACTGGGTGAGCTGGGAGAGGACCCGGCCGGCCTGGTCGATGACCTGGTCCAGCTCCCGCATCTTCAGATGCAGGGCCTCGTTGAGCTTCCGGGTCTCCTGCACCGACAGGCGGTAGTCCTCCATGAGCTCGTTGACGTACACCCGGTAGCCCCCCGGAGAGGGGATGCGGCCGGCGGAGGTGTGGGGCTGCTCCAGCAGGCCCAGGGCCTCCAGATCGGCCATCTCGTTGCGGATGGTGGCGGAGGAGACGTTGAGCCCCGGCGTGGCCGCGATGACCTTGGAGCCCACCGGCTCCGCCGTCTGGATATAGTTTTCGATGATGGCGCGGAGGATCTTCTTCTTCCGTTCCGTCAGATCCATCCCCGCTCACCTTCTTCTCTGTGGTTTTAGCACTCATTCTCCCTGAGTGCTAATGTAAATCTACCACCACCCCGGATAAAAGTCAATAGGTTAGGTTGTAAATTAAATGTGAACGGTTTCACCCCGGTAATTTTTGCTTTTCGGTCTTGCACACCCTTTGTCCGATTGCCAAAGGCAGACAGGTGTGGTAGGATGATGAAAACAGAAGGGGAGGAGCTGCCATGCCATTTGATTTTACCATTCAGGACTATGAGGACCAGTATCAGGATGCCCTCCTGGACATCTCCCTGCCCTGGCTGGAGGGCAATGACATCCTGGAGCCGGCGGACATCGACCAGCTCACCCATCCGGAGCGGGTGCTGGAGGCGGGCGGGCGCATCTTCCTGGCCATGGCGGAGGGGAAGCCGGTGGGCATGATGATGCTGGAGCCCTTCGGCGACGGCTCGGCCGAGCCCTTCAAGTTCGGGGTGCTGGAGGCCTACCGCAACCACGGCATCGGCAAGGCCCTCATGGAGGCCACCATCGACGCCGCCCGGGCCATGGGGGTCCGCACCCTGGTCCTCACCTCCCACCACAGCCTGAAGGCCGCCCTCCATATCTATGAGTCCTACGGCTTTACGTATGAGGACCACGACCACGTGACCTTTGAGCTCTCCGACATCGCCATGAAAAAGGAACTCTGAGCCGCCTGATCTTTCCCATTCTTTCCAGTATAGAATGCCCCCCTCCTCCACATCCTCTTTTTTACAGGAATCTTTCGATGATGGAGGAGACGAGCCATGATGAAACGAACCCTCGCGGTCCTGCTCTGCGCCGGACTGCTGGTCTGTCCCGCCGCCGCAGCCGCCGGCACTCCCCAGGTGGAGGCCGCCGCCGCGGTGCTGATGGAGAAGGAGACGGGCACCGTCCTGTGTGAGCAGAACGCCCACGACAAGCGGGAGCCTGCCAGCGTCACCAAGGTCATGACCCTGCTGCTGGTGATGGAGGCCCTGGACGAGGGCCGCATGGCCCTCACCGACCAGGTCACCGTCTCCGCCCACGCCGCCTCCATGGGGGGCTCCCAGGTCTATTTAAAGGAAGGGGAGCAGATGAGCGTGGAGGAGCTCATCAAGGCCGTGGCGGTGGTGTCGGGCAACGACGCCGCCGTGGCCCTGGCCGAGCACATCGCCGGCAGCGAGGAGGCCTTTGTGGCCCGGATGAACGAGCGGGCCGCCCAGCTGGGCATGGCGGACACCAATTTTGTCAACTGCACGGGCCTGCCTGCGGCGGGCCATCTTACCTCCGCCTATGACATCGCCCTCATGTCCCGGGAGCTCATCCTCCACCACCCGGACATCCGGCAGTACAGCACCATCTGGATGGACACCATCCGGGGCGGACAGTTCCAGCTGGCCAACACCAACAAGCTGGTGCGCTACTTTGAGGGCTGCACCGGCCTCAAGACCGGCTCCACCGACTCCGCCCTCTACTGTCTCTCCGCCACCGCCGAGCGGGAGGGTATGGAGCTCATCGCCGTGGTGCTGGGCGCCCCCACCTCCGCCCAGCGCTTCAGCGCCGCCCAGGCCCTGCTCACCTACGGCTTTGCCAACTATACCCTGGTGGACGTCCGCCCCGACCAGGCCATCCCGCCGGTGGCCGTCTCCCTGGGGGTGACCGACACCGTCCAGCCCGTGCTGGCAAACGGCAGCCGCATCCTGGTGGAGAAGAGCCAGCTCAACCAGATCACCACCTCCCTCCAGCTCTCCGAGGACGTGGAGGCTCCCGTGGAGCAGGGCCAGAAGCTGGGTGAGCTGACCGTCTCCGCCGGCGATACCCGGCTGTGCACCATCCCCCTGGTGGCCGACCAGGCGGTGGCACGCATCACCGTCCCCGGCCTCTTCCTGCGGCTGGTGCGGAACCTCTTCCTGGCCGGGTAACGGGACGCTGACTTTTTTCCGGGAAAGAAACGGAAAAATATGCGTAAAATTTATGAATCCTCCTGCCCCCGCACCTTGACTGTGTGCTGTTTGTGTTGTATAATTCATACAAATAACCTGACCTATGATTTTGGTCAATTAGCGTTATTGACAAGCTTCGACGGTGTCCCCAGGGGACATTTGGATAATATTACCAATGAAATGAGGCGCTGACCATGGATCGCACGAACAAACCCGCCGCCGCCGGGGAAGCAAACGTCAGGGCGTACACCAGCGGAGAGGCCATCCGTGCCTGGGAATTCATGGGCTCCCACGCCCAGGAGCGGGACGGGCAGTGGGGCTATACCTTCCGCGTGTGGGCGCCCCACGCCGCGGAGGTCTCCGTGGTGGGAGATTTCAACCGCTGGGAGGAGGGGGCAAACCCCCTCTCCCCCATGGGCGGAGGGCTGTGGGAGGGCTTCGTCCCCGGCCTGGACCGCTACGATGTCTATAAGTACGCCATCCGCACCAGGGACGGCCGGACCCTGCTGAAGGCCGACCCCTACGCCTTCCACGCCGAGACCCGGCCGGGCACCGCTTCCAAGATCTACGAACTGGGGTCCTACCAATGGAACGACCAGTCCTGGCTGGACTACCGGAAGAAAAACCCGGTTTATCACCGTCCGCTGAATATCTATGAGGTCCATCTGGGCTCCTGGCGGCGGACGGGGGACGGTCAGTTCCTCTCCTACCGGGGCATCGCCGACTATCTGGTGCCCTACGTGAAGGAGATGGGCTTCACCCACGTGGAGTTCATGCCCCTCACCGAGCACCCCCTGGACGACTCCTGGGGCTATCAGTGCACCGGCTACTTTGCCGCCACCAGCCGCTTCGGCACCCCCGACGACCTCATGTACCTCATCGACCAGCTCCACCAGGCCGGGGTGGGCGTCATCCTGGACTGGGTGCCCGCCCACTTCCCTAAGGACGCCTTCGGCCTCTATGAGTTCGACGGCGAGCCCTGCTACGAGTACCAGGACATGCGCAAGGGCGAGCACGCCGACTGGGGCACCCGGGTCTTCGACTACGGCCGCAACGAGGTGCGCTCCTTCCTCTTCTCCTCCGCCCTCTTCTGGCTGGAGATGTTCCACATCGACGGCCTGCGGGTGGACGCGGTGGCCTCCATGCTCTATCTGGACTACGGCCGGCAGGGCGGCGAGTGGGTGCCCAACATCCACGGCGGCAACGAGAACCTGGAGGCCGTGGACTTCCTCCAGAAGCTCAACGAGCGCATCTTCGCCGAGCACGACGACGTGATGATGATCGCCGAGGAGTCCACCGCCTGGCCCAAGGTGTCCCACCCGGTGAGCGAAGGCGGTCTGGGCTTCAACCTGAAGTGGAACATGGGCTGGATGAACGACGTACTCCACTACATGAAGCTGGACCCCTACTTCCGGCAGTTCAACCACCGGGACATTACCTTCTCCTTCATGTACGCCTTCTCGGAGAACTTCATTCTCCCCCTCAGCCACGACGAGGTGGTCCACATGAAGGGCTCCCTCCTCAACAAGATGCCCGGGACCTACGAGGAGCAGTTCCACGGCGTGCGGGTCTTCTATACATATAT
>CAUBHZ010000146.1 GCA_958435885.1 uncultured Intestinimonas sp.
GATCGGCGCCACCCACGGCGGCCTGTCCGTGGGTGAGGACGGCGCTTCCCACCAGTGCTGCGAGGACTTTGCCCTCATGCGCTCCATCCCCGGCATGGTGGTCATGTCTCCCGCCGACGACGTGGAGGCCCGGGCCATGGTCCAGGCCGCCTATGAGCACAAGGGCCCCGTCTACATGCGCTTCGGCCGGTCCGCCGTCCCCGTCATCCACGACGAGGCCACCTTTAAGTTTGAGATCGGCAAGGGAGAGATCCTGCGGGAGGGCGCCGACGCCGCCATCCTGGCCAACGGCCTCATGGTGGCCCAGGCCCTGGATGCCGCCGATCTGCTGGCCGCTGAGGGCATCTCCGTCCGGGTGGTGGACATGGCCACCGTGAAGCCCCTGGACGAGGAGCTGGTGCTGGACTGCGCCAGGACCTGCGGACGCATCGTCACCTGCGAGGAGCACAGCGTCATCGGCGGTCTGGGGGAGGCGGTCTGCGCCCTCCTCAGCGAGAAGCTGCCCACCCCGGTGCGCCGGGTGGGCGTCCAGGACGTGTTCGGCTGCTCCGGCACCGCCGCCCAGGTGCTGGAGCGCTACGGCGTCAAGGACCTCCGCTGAACCACCGCGAAAGAGAGAGAAGAGAGAAAAGAGCGCCGCCCGGCACAGCCGGACGGCGCTCTTCGGTTTTTGCGGCGGTCAGCCCTCCATGAGCCGGAAGAGGAGGACGGCGGCCTCAGCCCGGGTGGCGGTGCGGGTACCGGCGTAAGTGCCCTCCACCAGGCCCAGACCCTGGGCCAGGGCGGCGTAGCCCAGACCGCCCGCAGGGATGGTCTCTGGGTCGGCGTAGGCGCAGGTGAAGATGCCCTCCAGCCCGGCTACCTTGCCATAGCCCGCCCGGTCCAGCAGCATTTTGATCACGCTGGCCCGGGTGAGGAGTGCGTCGTCGTCCCGTTCCTCCTTGGTAAGGGCGCCGGCGCGGTAGGCGGCGGCGTAGACCTCGTTCCGCAGGTCCTGGTCCTGGCTGGCGGGGTCTACGGCCCAGTAGTCCAGGCTGTAGAGGAGGCTCACCAGGTCCCACTGGGTGAGGGCCTGGTCGGGCCCGAAGGTGTCGGCGTCATAGCCCACGCCGTAGCTGGCCAGGGTCTCCACGGTATTGCACGCCCAGTGGCCCTCCAGGTCGGTGTAGGAGAGACCATCGGTCTGACTGTACTGCCGCTCCACCGGCGCTCCGGTCTTGGCGTCGATGCCCAGGTAAGAGCCCTCCCGCTCCAGGGTGTAGCCCAGCTTCAGGTGGTAGAAGGACTGGAAGCCCAGCTGGAGGAGCTTGTCCTGGGCGGCGTCGCCGGCGGCCAGGGGCTCGGGCACATAGAGATAGCCCAGGGTCACGTCGTAGGTGCCCAGCCAGGCGTCCAGGGCGGCCTCGGCGTCGATGATGCCGGCGGGATCGTCAAAGGTGACGTCCTCTGCGTAAGTAAAGGACAGGCTGCTCACTGAGCCGTCGGTGGAATCGATGCCCACGCTATAGTAGTGGTCGGGGAAGAAGAAACCGTTTTCCTGTCGGGCGAAGCGGAAGGAGTAGAAGGGGGAGCCCTCCGCCACGGAGTCGACAGAGCTGTCATAGAGGGCCAGATGCCCGTAGTGTTCCGGGTAGTAGGTCTCCAGGAAGGCCTCGGCCCTGGCCTGGGCCTCCTCGGCGGTAAGAGCGGGCTGGCGCTCCTTGTTCCAAGGGCCACGGGAATAGAAATTTTCCACCACGCCGGTCTTGGCATCCACGGTGAAGGTCCGGCTCCAGACGCCGTCCTCCGCGGAGCGGCTGTACTGGAGGGTGCAGGCCACCTGATCCTCCTCGCCGTCCTCACCCTCCCACAGGGTGTAGGAGGCACTGACCAGCTCATAAGCTGCAAGGCCATATTCCTTTACAGCACGGAGCCCGGCGTCCAGAGCCTCCTTGGACTGGACACCCTCCAGCTTCTGGATGCCGGCCTGCTCGGCCTCGGTGAGAGCGGCGTCTTCCTCCGGAGCAGCGGAGGGGGCCTCTGCGGTGGAGTCGGCGGCGGCGCCGGCACCGAGACCGTTTTTGAACATCCCGTTTTCCAGCTCCGTGAGGTCGATGAGCTCACCGGTATCGGCGTCCACATAGAAGTCGTGGCCGTACTCAGGCAGGTACCGGAGGACGGCGTGGGTGGGGTCATCCTGGGAAAGGACATACTCCAGCCGCAGGTCCAGGGTGTCCCGCAGGAGGGCGGAGGCCTGGGCCTGGGTGGCGTTGGGTGTGGCCGGGGGGATGTCCCCCAGGCAGGAGTTGGCCAGCACGTCCCGGCTGAAGCGGGTGACCTCCATGTCCTCCGCTCCCACGGTGAGGGAGAGGGACAGGGGGGAGGGCAGGCCATTCAGTAGGATGTCGGCGGCGAAGCGGTAATCCCCGCCGCTGAGGTCGGGAGAGCGGGTGAGCTCCAGCTCCGCCGACTCCGTGCTCTTGTCCAGCACCTTGTCCACAAAGGCCCGTGCGGCGGCGGTGGCGGCGTCGTTGTCCACCGCCGGGAAGGCAGGCAGGTTTCCGCTGACGAGGGGTTCCGGCTCCTCCACATACACGGAGCGGGAATAATAAAAGATGGTGCCGTCCTCCAGGGCGTCGATGTTCAGTGACCCGGTGTCCCCGGACCAGACCAGGGACCACACCGGGGCCAGGGCGTCCTCCTGGCACGAGCCCTGGAAGGAGGTGTAGGCGGTGGTGTCCAGGTCCAGGGTGGATTTGACGGACTGGGTCACCTGGGTGAGCCTGGCGTCGGCATCACCGGCCTCGGCCAGGGCGGGGAGGGCCGTCCCACAGAGCAGGGCGGCGCTGAGGAGCAGGGCAAGCAGCTTCTTCATGGTATGACCTCCATCCTTGGTAAGCATTGGACTCCTTTATTTTACCAAATCTTTAGACGAAAGTGGAGAGAGAAGGTTCCATTTGGCAGATGGATTTGTGAAAAGAGCAAAAAAAGCTCCCCCGACGGAGCCGCCGGGGGAGTCAGTTCTCACTTGGTGTAGTTGTCAAAATAGCCCTGGACCAGAATGATGGGGGTGCCCTTGTCGCCGCTGCCGGAGGTCAGGTCGCACAGGGAGCCGATGAGGTCGGTGAGCCGCCGGGGGGTGGTGCCCTGGGAGACCATCTTGCCCTTCAGGTCGGCATCCTTGTTGCGGATGTAGTCAGAGATGGCGTCCTTGAGGGCGTCACCGGACAGGTCGGCGAAGTCGTTGTCGGCCAGATACTTCAGCTTGACCTCGTTGGGCTGGCCCTCCAGGCCGGCAGTGTAGGCGGGGGAGACCACAGGGTCGGCCAGCTCCCAGATCTTGCCCACGGGGTCCTTGAAGGCGCCGTCGCCGTAGATCATGACCTCGATGTGCTTGCCGGTCTTCTCCTCCAGAGACTTCTGGATGCGGTCCACCACAGGCTGGCAGTTGCGGGGGAAGAGCTTCACCTTGTCCTCGGTGGCCTTGTTGCTGCCCAGCAGGCCGTACTGCTCGTTGCAGCCGCTGCCGTCCACGGGGGCGGTCATCAGGTCGTCCAGGCCCAGCACCAGCTCGGCGCCGGCCTTTTTCAGCAGCCGCTTGGAGCGCTCCCGGCTGTGGATGTCGCAGCAGAGGACGTACTTGGTGTAGTCCAGGATGGCCCGGCAGTCGTTGGCCAGCACCAC
The DNA here is from genome assembly GCA_958435885.1 of uncultured Intestinimonas sp. Next base: position 3,664 of record CAUBHZ010000146.1, read on the forward strand.
CTCCACCTCACAGCCGCAGCCGGTGATGAGGTCCTTGTAGTATTCGATGTAGTCCACGCCGGTGAAGACGTGCTTGTGGTAGCCGAAGAGCTCCCGATACTTGGCCTCAGAGAGCACGTCCTTGTAGGGGTCCACGCCCTTCTCGTCCACCAGGTCCAGGTCGATAAGGTGGTTGCCCACCTCGTCGGAGGGGTAGCTGAGCATGAGGACGATCTTCTTGGCGCCGGTGGCGATGCCCTTGAGGCAGATGGCGAAACGGTTCCGGCTGAGGATGGGGAAGACCACGCCCACAGTATGGTCGCCGAACTTGCCGCGGACGTCAGCGGCGATCTGGTCCACGGTGGCGTAATTGCCCTGGGCGCGGGCCACAACGGCCTCGGTCACGGCCACCACGTCCCGGTCATTCAGCTGGAAACCAGCGCTTTCGGAAGCGGCCAGAACGCTGTCCACCACGATCTGAGCGATGTCGTCTCCTTCCCGGATGATGGGAGCACGGATGCCTCTGGATACGGTGCCGACTAATCTTTCCATGGTTTTTCCTCCGTTGATCTGATTGCGGCGTCTGCCGTACCGGACGGCCCGCCGCTGCGGATACACCGCCATTATATCTGATTGCATGCCGGAAGGGAAGGGATTTTAGAGAAAAAGGAGGAGTTTGGCACAGAAAAAGCCCAGCAGGCCGCAGACGGGAAAGGTGAGGAGCCAGGCCAGGGCGATGGAGCGGGCCACGGCCCAGTCGGGCCGGCGGCCGGCGCCCAGGATGGCGGCGGTCTTGGTGTGGGTGGTGGAGACGGGCAGGCCCAGGAGGGTACAGAGTAGGAGGGCGGCGGCCCCAGCCAGATCGGCGGACAGCCCTCGGCGGAGGTCTAGTGCCACCATGTCCCGTCCCACGGTATCGATGATGCGGCGTCCTCCCAGGGCGGTGCCCAGGGCCATGGTCCCGGCGCACAGGGCGGTGAGCCACAGGGGGACGGCTCCCTCCGGGCCGTCCCGTCCAGACGCCAGAGCCAGGCCCAGCAAAAAGACGCCCAGAAACTTCTGGCCGTCCTGGGCACCGTGGAGAAAGGCCATGGCTGCCGCACCTGCCCGCTGGGCCCGGCGGTAAAAGGCGGCGCTCCGGGCCCGGAACGGGCAGGCGGTGAAGGCCCTGGCCAGGAGCCAGCCCAGCCCCACTGAAAGGGGGAGCGCCAGCAGGGCCTTGCTACAGGCGGACAGGTCCACGTTGGAGATGCCTCCCTCCAGGGCCAGAGCGGCGCCGGTGAGGCCCGCCACCAGGCCGTGGCTCTCGCTGGTGGGGATGCCGAACACCCAGGCCGCCGTGGACCACAGGACGATGGCGGCCATGGCTGCGCACAGGGCCCACAGGGCGGCCCGGCGGTCACCGCCGAACCGGGCCAGGTCCAGGATGGTCCGGGTGACCGCGGGAAAAAAGGCGGCGGAGAGGAGCGCCCCCAGCAGATTGCACACCGCCGCCAGAGCGGCGGCGGCGGGGAAGGAGAGGGCTTTGGAGGCCACGGCGGTGGCGATGGCGTTGGGGGCGTCGGTCCAGCCGTTGACCAGAATGACGCCCAGGGTCAGAAGGGCCACAGGCAGCAGGCCGGGGACCGTCAGAGCCGCCGCCAGGGAAGAAAAGGACACAAAAACACCCCCTCCCCACAGTGTACGGCGGGGAGGGGGTGGATATGTCGCTTTAAAACTCCGGCAGGGCCAGGGAGGGACCGGTGAGCCCGAAAGCGGAGCCGGTATAGACCACGTTGGCGCTCAGGGTAGCCGCCCGTACGCCGGCGGCGTCCATCCCGGGAGCCCAGAGGGTGATGCCGAAGGAGGCGGAGATGGT
>CAUBHZ010000147.1 GCA_958435885.1 uncultured Intestinimonas sp.
CGTACTGGATGGTGACGGAGCGGGCCACATGGGCGCCGTACAGCTTGCGGATGACGGCACGGATAGCCTGGCAGACCTCGCCGGCCTGCTCGGCAGTGGCGGTCTTGCCGGTGCCGATGGCCCACAGGGGCTCATAGGCGATGACCACGTGGCGGAGCTTGTCGGCGCTGACACCGGCCAGGGCACACTTCACCTGGTAGGAGATGAGCTCCATGGTGACGCCCAGCTCCCGCTGCTCCAGGCTCTCGCCCACGCAGACGATGGGCCGCAGGCCCACCTCCAGGGCGGCGTGGACCTTCTTGTTGACGGTCATGTCGGTCTCGTTGTAGTACTGGCGGCGCTCGGAGTGGCCGATGATGACGTACTTTACGCCCAGCTCCTTGAGCATCTCGGCAGACACCTCGCCGGTGTAGGCTCCGTTGGCCTCATAGTGGCAGTTCTCGGCGCCGATGGCCACCCGGCAGTCCTTGAAGAGGCGGATTGCGGCGGGGATGTTCACATAGGGGACGCAGAGCACCACGTCGCACCACTTGCCCTTGGGCAGGATGGGCTTGAGCTCTTCGGCAAAGGCCCGGGTCTCGGAGAGGGTCTTGTTCATCTTCCAGTTGCCGGCGATGATGGTTTTCCGGTATCTTCTGTTCATGGGTAGCTTGGACCCCTTTCTTTCCTCATCAATATGTGTGCGTGTGAAAATGCGGGTAATGGCGCCGTACTGTCACGCTGCGGCTCCTTTTCCCCACCGGACCCGCTTGCGCTGGGCTCCGGCGGGGACCCCGGGAGCTGCCCGGAGCAAAATCAGGCGTCCAGCAGGCAGGCGACGCCGGGCAGCTCTTTGCCCTCCATGAACTCCAGGGAAGCACCGCCGCCGGTGGAGATGTGGGTCATCTTGTCGGCGTAGCCCAGCTGCTGCACGGCGGCCGCGGAGTCGCCGCCGCCGATGATGGTGATGGCGCTGCTCTTGCTGAGGGCCTCGGCCACGGCCTTGGTGCCGGCGGCGAAGGCGGGGAACTCAAAGACGCCCATGGGGCCGTTCCAGATGACGGTACCGGCGTCCTTCACGGCGTCGGCGTAGGCGGCGATGGCCTTGGGGCCGATGTCCATGCCCATGCAGTCGTCGGGGATGTGCATGCTGTCCACGACCATGGGCTCGGCGTCGGCGGAGAACTCCTTGGCGCACACGGTGTCCTCGGGCAGGAGGAGCTTGACGCCCTTCTCCTTGGCCTTCTTCATCATGTCGTTGCAGTAGTCCAGCCAGTCCTCCTCCAGGAGGGACTTGCCCACGGAGCCGCCCTGGGCCTTGAGGAAGGTGTAGGTCATGCCGCCGCCGATGATGATGGTGTCGGCGATCTCCAGCAGGTTGTTGATGACGCCGATCTTGGAGGACACCTTGGAGCCGCCCAGGATGGCCACCAGGGGGCGCTTGGGATTGGCCAGGGCGCCGCCGATGATCTCCAGCTCCTTCTGGATGAGGAAGCCGCTGACGGCGGGCAGATACTGGGCCACGCCGGCGGTGGAGGCGTGGGCGCGGTGGACGGCGCCGAAGGCGTCGGACACATAGACGTCGGCCATGGAGGCCATCTTCTTGGCCAGCTCGGGGTCGTTCTTGGTCTCACCCTTCTCGAAGCGGGTGTTCTCCAGCAGCATGATCTGGCCGGGCTTGAGGGCGGCGGCCTTGGCCATGGCGTCAGGGCCCACCACGTCGGCGGCCATGATGACCTCCTTGCCCAGCAGCTCGGAGAGGCGCTTGGCCACGGGGGCCAGGGACAGCTTGGCCAGGGACTTCTTCCACTCCTCCTCGGTGATGGAGGCAGGGTCCTTGCCCTTCTCGGCCTGCTTCTTCACATAGGAGTCGAAGGTGGCCACAGGCTTGCCCAGGTGGGAGCAGGCGATGACGGCGGCGTTCTGGTCCAGCAGGTACTGGATGGTGGGCAGAGCGGCCCGGATGCGCTTGTCGTCGGTGATGGCGCCGGTGGACTTATCCTGGGGCACGTTGAAATCGCAGCGGAGCAGGACCTTCTTGCCTGCCACATCGATGTCCTTGACGGTCTTCTTGTTGTAGTTCATTTGCTGTGCTCCTTTCATCATTTCGAGGCGGAAACTACGGAAACGAACGCTTCAGGGATGGTTGACTTACAGAATGAAACTGGGATCGCTGCCCGGCGTTCCGCCGGGGAATATCAACGACGGATGTGGGCCGCCTTTTGGGTCTGCCAGGCGCTGCCGCCGTCCTTGGCGAGACCGGGGAAGTCCAGTTGGCGGAGGGCCTCGTAGGTCACCGCCGCCACCGTGTTGGCCAGATTGAGGCTGCGGGCGTCCTCCCGCATGGGGAGCCGGACGCAGCGCTGGGGATACCGCTCCAGGAGGGCCTGTGGGAGGCCGGCGGTCTCCTTGCCGAAGAAGAGCCAGCAGCCGTCGGCATAGGCCGCGTCCGAGTAGCACCGGCCGGCCCTGGTGGTGGTGAGCCACAGGTCGGGGTCGGGGTGCTGACGGAAGAAGTCGTCCAGGCTGTCGTAGACGTGGAGGTCCAGCAGGGACCAGTAGTCCAGGCCGGCCCGTTTCACCGCCTTGTCGGAGATGTCGAAGCCCAGAGGCCGCACCAGATGGAGGCGGCTGCCGGTGGCTGCGCAGGTCCGGGCGATGTTGCCGGTGTTCATGGGGATCTCAGGCTCGACCAGCACGATATTTATCATACACAAGCCCTACCCCTTTCAATCGACAGTCTTCCAGCGCACTACATTGTAACGCAACACCGGCGGAATTACAACATAAAAAATGCGAAATGGCGCAAAATTTTCATTCTTTTTTCAACTGAAGCGCAGAAATAGGCCCAAATAGAAAAGAATGCTTTTCCTCCTTCGGGAGATGTGCTATGATATGGTAAACTGGGGCAGGATTTTGAACAGGAGTGTGACCTCGAATGGCAAAGAGCGAAGGCTGTCAGCGGGTGGTGGTGAAGGTGGGCACCTCCACCCTCACCCACGATACCGGCCGTCTGAATTTATATAGTATGGAGCGGCTCTCCCGGACCCTCTCCGACCTGGAGGGGATGGGGCATGAGATCATCCTGGTCTCGTCGGGCGCCATCGGCATCGGCACGGCCAAGATGGGCCTGAAGGAGCGGCCCACCCAGCTGCGGATGAAGCAGGCGGCGGCGGCGGTGGGCCAGTGCATGATGATGCACCTCTACGACAAGATGTTCGGGGAGTACAACCGGGTGGTGGCCCAGATCCTGCTCACCGGCGAGGACGTGGACGCCCCGGTGCGGGCGGAGCATCTGCGCAACACCTTTGAGTCCCTGCTGGAGCTGGGGATCATCCCGGTGGTGAACGAGAACGACTCGGTGTCCTCGGCGGAGATCGAGACGGGCAAGTGCAAGGTGCTGGGCGACAACGACACCCTGTCGGCCATGGTGGCCCGGCTGTGCCGGGCGGACCTGCTGGTGCTGCTGAGCGACATCGACGGCCTTTATGACGCCGATCCCCGGCAGAATCCCGAGGCCAAGCTCATCCACCGGGTGGAGGAAGTGACGCCGGAGCTCCGGGCCATGGCGGGAGGCGCCGGCTCCTGGCGGGGCACGGGGGGCATGGCCACCAAGCTCAACGCCGCCGAGCTCGCCATGGCGGCCGGGGTGGATATGGTCATCACCAACGGCACCCGGCCGGAGGACCTGTACGGCATCCTGCGGGGGGAGGACATCGGCACCCGGTTCCTGGCCGCCCGCTCCTGACCACTTACCTTTATATTACTTTTTTACTTTTCACTCTTACATCTCACTTCAAATCAGGGGGGATCTTCATGACCATTCTGGAGACACAGGGCCTTGCGGCCAAGCATGCCGAGCGGGTTCTGGCCGTGGCCGGCACCGCCAGGAAGAACGCGGCGCTGGAGGCCATCGCCCAGGCGCTCTATCAGAACCAGGGCTACATCCTGGCAGAGAACGAAAAGGATCTGGCCGCCGCCATGGCGTCGGGGATGAAGCAGTCCCTTCTGGACCGGCTGGCCCTGAGTTCCGACCGGATCGACGGCATCGTGGAGGGGGTGCGTCAGGTGGCCGCCCTGCCCGACCCCATCGGCCAGGTGACCGAGATGTCCACCCGGCCCAACGGTCTCATCATCGGCAAGCGCCGGGTGCCCCTGGGGGTCATCGGCATCATCTACGAGGCCCGGCCCAACGTGACGGTGGACGCCGCCGCCCTGTGCCTGAAGTCGGGCAACGCCGTCATCCTCCGGGGCGGCAAGGAGGCCTTCCGGTCCAACAAGGCCTTTGTGGCCGTCATGCGGGACGCCCTGGAGGTGTCGGGCCTGCCCCGGGACTGTGTGGCTTTGGTGGAGGACACCAGCCGGGAGAGCGCCAATGAGCTCATGCAGCTCACCGGTTACCTGGACGTGCTCATCCCCCGCGGAGGCGCCGGCCTCATCCGGGCGGTGGTGGAGAATGCCAAGGTGCCCGTCATCGAGACGGGGGTGGGCGTGTGCCATGTGTATGTGGACGCCAGGGCCGACCTGGACATGGCGGCCCGGATCATCTATAACGCCAAGACCTCCCGCCCCTCGGTGTGCAACGCCGCCGAGTGCCTGCTGGTCCACGCCGACGTGGCGGCGGAATTTCTGCCCAAGGCCAAGGAGCTGCTGGACCGGAAGCACGTGGAGCTCCGGGGCTGCCCCCGGACGGCGGCCATTCTGGGGGATTGTGTGGTCCCCGCCCAGGAGAGCGACTGGGACACCGAGTACGGCGACTACATCCTGGCGGTGAAGGTGGTGGACAGCTTCGACGAGGCGGTGGACTTCATCAACACCCACGGCTCCGGCCACTCCGAGGCCATCGTCACCGAGGACTACTCCGCCGCCCAGGCCTTCCTGGATGAGGTGGACGCGGCGGCGGTGTATGTGAACGCCTCCACCCGCTTCACCGACGGCTTTGAGTTCGGCTTGGGGGCGGAGATCGGCATCTCCACCCAGAAGATGCACGCCCGGGGTCCCATGGGCCTCACCGAGCTCACCAGCTCCAAGTACATCATCTACGGCAGCGGCCAGGTGCGGTAAAATTTCATACGTCTATCCCGCTTTCACGATCATGACCGTTCGGAAATGGAGGGTAACGCATGGGTAGAATGACCAAGATGCTGTGTGCAGTTATTTTGACTGGCATATGTACCTTCTCGATATGTTTTTCCGCTGGAAATGACGATGTACAGTGGTTGGATGGTCTGGAGCCGGCTTCAGATTTCATGTATAGTTTTGACGATGGACCGATTGGAGTGTTTGATAAAGAGAAGGACGCGTGGTACTATATCAATTCCAGCGGCGAGCGCATTGGCGGTTATTATGACTCCGTACAGGGAGGATTCTGGAACGATCTCGGCGCAGTGAAAAGCAATGGGAAATGGGGTTTTATTGATGTAACAGGTGCGGTCGTGATCCCCCCTCAATTTGACAGTGTCGGCCAATTTACAGAGGATGGCTTGTGTTATGTCGAAGAGGGAGAAAAAATCTATTAT
>CAUBHZ010000148.1 GCA_958435885.1 uncultured Intestinimonas sp.
CACGTCAGAAGAACACTGCGCTCACTTGTTCATGAGCTCACGGATGCAGTTGGGGCACACATTCTTGCCCTTGAAATTGATCACATCCTGGGCATCATCGCAGAAAATACAGGCAGGTTGGTACTTTTTGAGGACAATGGAGGCCCCATCCACGTAGATCTCCAGAGAGTCCTTCTCTGCAATGTCGAGGGTGCGGCGCAGCTCAATGGGGAGCACGATCCGTCCCAGCTCGTCAACTTTCCGTACGATCCCGGTCGATTTCATAGTTCTGTTTTAGCTCCTTCCCAGATACTGGAGACGAATCAAGGCATTTCTGGACCAGTATCTGTCATGTATTATAACATATTGTATAGAAAAGTCAATCAGAATATGGAAATCAGGGTAAAAATATGTCTATCCTACGAAAATGCTGGGTTTTGGACATGTTTTGGCCTATTCGGGCATAGATTCTGTACGGATGGGAGGGTTTAAAAATGGGAATGTCCGGAATTTGGACGGGAATGGTGGCCGTCTCGCTGGTGTGCGCTCTGGCCACCGGCCGGGGCTCGGAGCTGGCCGCCGCCGCCATGGAGGGTGCCTCTGCCGGGGTGGAGCTGTGTCTGGGGATGGCGGGAGCGCTGTGCCTGTGGACGGGGGTCATGGAGGTGCTGCGCCGTGCGGGAGCCATGGGGTGGCTCTCCCGGCTGCTGCGGCCGGTGCTGGGCCGGCTCTATCCGGACTTCGCCCGGGACAGCGGGGTGATGGATGCCATCTCGGCCAATGTGTCGGCCAATCTGCTGGGCCTGGGCAACGCCGCCACCCCTCTGGGGCTGGACGCCGCCCGACGCATGAGCCGCCGCTCGCCGGGGGTGGCCTCCGACGCCCTGTGCATGCTGGTGGTGTGCAACACCGCCTCCATCCAGCTCATCCCCACCACGGTGGCGGCGGTGCGGGCGGGTGCGGGGAGTACCGCCCCGTTTGACATCCTGCCGGCGGTGTGGCTGGCCTCGGCGCTGTCGGTGACGGCGGGCATCCTGGCCGCCCGGCTCTTCGCCCGGCTGTGGAGGGACTGACGATGGAGGTGTTGGAACTCACCGTTCCCCTTCTGCTGGCAGGGGCGGCCCTGCTGGGCCTGTGGCGGCGGGTGGACGTGTACGACGCCCTCCTCACCGGGGCCGCCGACGGCCTGGGGGTCCTCATCCGCATCGTGCCCGCCCTCATCGCCCTGCTGACGGCGGTGTGGATGCTCCGGGCCTCGGGGGCTCTGGAGCTGCTGGCGGGGCTGCTGGCCCCGGTGCTGGAGCGGCTGGGCATCCCCTCAGAGACGGTGGCCCTGCTGCTGGTGCGCCCGGTGAGCGGCAGCGCCGCCCTGGGGGTGGGTGCCGATCTCATCCGGACCTACGGTCCCGACTCCACCGTGGGCCGGACGGCGGCGGTGATGCTCGGCTCTACCGAGACCACCTTCTACACCGTGGCCGTCTACTTCAGCGCCGCCGGCATCAAAAAGACCCGGTACGCCGTCCCCGCCGCCCTGTGCGCCGACCTGGCCGGCTTTGTCTCTGCGGCCTGGGCGGTGCGGCTCTTCTTTCCCACATGACAAAAGAGCGGGCGGACCCAACCGGTCCGCCCGCTCTTTTGCTGCTCAGGTGTCGAAGGAGCCGTCCCACACCGGCAGGTTGGTGAGGAAGCGCCCCTCCACCGCCGGCACATAGTAGGCCCCGAAGGTCTGGAGGCCGTCCTCCTCCGCCTCCTCCGGAAGCCGGACGTAGAAGCGGTAGTAGGGCATCCAGCAGCCCTCCATTGTCCCGCCCCGGTAGACCAGCTCCACCTTCTCCACGTACTCCAGCCCCGGCAGCTCATAGGGCACGCTGGTGATGTAGTGCCCCTCTCCCAGCAGCTCCTGCGCCTCCTCCACTGTGATGATGGGGTAGTTCCCCAGCTTGTGGGAGAGGTCGGCCTGGTAAAACCGGATCATCCATAGGTTTCCGGCATCATCCGGATAAAAGGCCACCCGGCGGAAGTGGTACCCCACCAACTGCTCGGTGAGGTCCCCAGCCCTCTCATAAACCTCGATCTGATAGCCCTGCTCCCGGTAGATGTTGTAGTCGCCGCCCCAGAGGCTGAGGGTGGGCTTTTCCATGTCTAGCAGGGTATCGTAGGTTTCCATCAGGTATTCTCCCGCCGCCTCCATGGCGTCATAGGGGGCGTGGTAACCGAAGTCGTACCCCTCCGGCAGGATACGTGCGGGCTCGAACTCCAGGGTGACGGGCAGGGTGCTGCTCACATCCAGGGTGAGCCCGTCCCCCTGGATGACCAGCGTCCCCCAGTCGGTCTCCTCAATCTCCACCCCCTCCAGACCCAGACGGCCGGCCGCCTCCCGCAGGGCGGCTTCCATGGCGGCCCGGTCCTCCACAGGCTGTCCGTATTCATCCAACTCCAGCGGATTCGCGTACACGGGCAGGGTGGTGAGCCCGGCCTCCTCCGTCCAGGGGTTGCCGCTGACCAGCTCGGAGATGTCGTAGGCCATGTACCCCTCAAAGCCCATGCCCGTCTCCCCCAGCTCAATGGTGAGCATGGGCAGGCCGTCCACCGTGGGGACGGGGGTGGCCTGTGCCGTCTCTATCGGAGCCGTGGTCTCTGCCGCTGGGGTGGTGGTCTCCGCCGCCGGGGTGGGGACCGGCTCCGCCGGACCGCCGCCCCAGCGGACCGCCCCAAAGAGCACCACCCCGGCGCAGGCCGCCAGGGCGGCCCAGCCCTTCCAATGGTTCCGCCGCACGCCTCCGGTGCCCCGGACGGCGTCCGTCTCCTCCAGGAGGTCGTCGCCGATGTGGGCCATGGCGTCGCTGATGTCCTCCCGCTTCATACCGAAAAACCCTCCCTTCGCAGGTGTTCCCGCAGTTCTAACCGGGTCCGGTGGAGGAGGCTCTTGGCCTGGGACAGGCCCAGCCCCTGGTCGGCCGCCACCGTCCGGATGGGGTCCATGTAGTAGTATCGGGCCACGAAGGCCCGGCGGGCCGTGGGAGAAAGGGTGCGGAGGTAGGCGCCGATGGCCTCCCCCAGCAGGCGCAGGTCCACCGCCTCCTGGGTGGCGTCCCCGCCGGAGAGGCATTCGGACAATTCCTCCAGGGAGAGGGCATACTCCGACGCCCGGCGCTTCTGCCGGTGCCTGTGCCGGAAGCGGTCGATGGCGCATCCCCGGAGGATTTTCCCAAGATAGGTGGAAAGCACCGCCGGCCGCTGGATGGGCATGGAGTTCCACGCCTTGAGATAGGTGTCGTTGACGCACTCCTCGCCGTCCTCCCGGTCGGAGAGGATCTGCCAGGCGATCTTGCTGAGATAGGCCCCATACTTTCCCTGGGTGACCCGGATGGCCTCCTGGTCCCGCTGCCAGTAGAGCGCCACGATGGCCTTGTCCTCCATATACCTTCCTCCCTTCTGCCCTATATCCCGACAAACGGGGCCGTCTGGTTGCGTCAAGACGAAAATTTCTTGCAAAAAACGGCGTGCGGAAGCCCGCACGCCGTTCTGGCTTTACTCGCCGGTTTTTTCCTGCCGGGCCAGGCGCTTGCGCACGTCCCGCTTCAGCAGGGCGTAGAGGATGGAGGCCACCGGCACGCTGAGGAGGACGCCGGCCAGGTCAAAGAGGCCGCCGCCCACGGTGACAGCGGTGAGGACCCAGATACCGGGCAGGCCCAGGGAGGTGCCCACCACCCGGGGATAGATGACGTTGCCCTCGATCTGCTGGAGGCAGACCAGGAAGACCAGGAAGATGAGGGCGTCCACGGGGTCCACCATGACCAGCAGCAGGGCGGAGGTGATGGCGCCCACGTAGGCGCCCACCACGGGCACCAGAGCGGAGACGCCGATAAGGACGGCGATGAGGAGGGCGTAGTCCAGCCGCAGGATGAGCATGCCCAGGAAGGTGAGGCCGCCCAGGATGCAGGCCTCGGTGATCTGGCCGCTGACAAAGCGGCTGAAGGTGGTGGCGGTGAGCGCGGCCACGTCCAGCACCACGTCATAGACCTTCTTGGGAACGTAGGCTCTGAGGACCCGGCGGCACTGTCCCAGGAGGGTGTCCTTGCCGGAGAGCATATAGACGGAGAAGACCAGGGCCAGCACCATGGTGACCACCAGGGAGACCAGCCCGCTGGTGAGGCTGAGGAGCTGGGGCACGGCGGTGGAGAGGGCGGAGAAGAGGCGGTTGACAAAGTCCCGCAGGGTCTGGCCGACCTGGGAGAGGTCCAGCTCCTCCAGGTGGAGCCAGTTTGTGATGTCGTTGATCCAGACCTGGACCTGGGCCAGGTAGCCGCCCAGGTTGGCGCCAAAGCGGCCCACGCTGCTGGTGAGCTGGGGGATGACGAAGGCGAAGATGGCGGCCACCACCCCGATGAGGAGCACATAGGAGAGGGCCACGGCCAGGGGCAGGCTGAGTCCGGCCAGTGGGGTCTTGCCCAGGCCCCGGTCCAGCAGGCGGCGGAAGAAGGCGCAGGGCCGCGCCAGCACGAAGGCGATGGCCAGGCCGGCAAAGAGGGGGGTCAGGTTGGAGAGGATCAGGCGCACCGTCCTCCAGAGGTCCTCGAACCGGACCACCACAAAGACCAGGCCCACCGTGAAGGTGATGAGCAGCAGGAGGCTGCGGAAGAGTTTTTTGTCCATGGAGAGACTCCCATCCTTCTGATTTCGGTGACACCACTATAGCATCTCCCCCATGGGGAAGTCAATGCGCCGCCGGAAAGATGGGGAAAAGGGGGTCACTCCAGATCCATGTGCCGTTTCCGGTCGGCGGACCAGGCCAGCTTTTGGGTGAGGGCGGAGGTGTCCCGCCGCTCCAACACCTGGCGGTAGGCGCGCAGATTGTCCTCCAGATTGCGGATGACCTTGGTGAGGGCGGAGGCGTTCATGGAGAAGAGCTCGGTCCACAGGGGGACGTCCAGGGCGGCGACGCGGGTGCAGTCCCGGAAGGAGCCTCCCTCGAAGCCCCGGCACTCGAAGAGGTCGGGGTCATCGCACACCGCCACCGCCATGATATGCATGACCTGGCTGGTGTAGGCGATGATGGCGTCATGTTTTTGGGTGGTGGTCTCCACCACATCACCGCAGCCGATGTAGGCGGCGATGCGCCGGAGGAGGTCCAGGTGCTCCGGGCGGTGGCCGGGCCGTGGGGTGAGGATGTAGTGGGCGCCCTGGAAGAGGGTCCCGTCGGCGTGGAAGATGCCCGAGGTCTCCTTGCCGGCCATGGGGTGGCCGCCGATGAAGTCCACCTCGTCGGGCAGCACGGCGGCGGCGTCCACGATGGCGGTCTTGATCCCGCACACGTCGGTGACCAGGCTGCCGGGCTTGAAGTCTCCCCGGTGGGTCTGGAGGAAGTCCACGATGGCGCCGGGATGGAGACAGAGGTAGACCACGTCGGCGTCGGCGATGGCCGCTCCGGCATCGACTGTGAGGCGGTCGGCCACATG
>CAUBHZ010000149.1 GCA_958435885.1 uncultured Intestinimonas sp.
CGGCCAGCAGGGCGGTCCTGTGGTCGTCGGGCCGGTTCCACTCGGAGAGGAGCCGCCCGGCCAACTGTAAGAGCCTGGGGTCCAGCCCTTCGCCGCTGCCGCCGCCAAGGGCGCTCAGCAGGCCGCTCAGGTCGGGAGGAGCGCCCTCCCGGTCTCCGGCTGGAGGAGAAGAGGGCTCAGATTCCGGGCTGACCTCCCCGGCGGGAGCGGCCTCGCTGTCCAGGCTCTGGGCCAGGGACATGATTTTGCCCATGGCGTCGGGGTCGGCCAGTATGGCGTTGAGTTTTTCCGAAAAGCCGTCCGGCATGGCCATGCCCCCTCTCTTCACCCGGCGGCCGGGCGGATGTTACGGCTTGGGCGCGTTTTGCTTGATGCGCTCCACCACACCGGCGCCGGTGGGATCGTCCATGACCCGCCCCACCAGGTTCTGGAGCTTCGTGGGGTCCCCGTGCATGGCGGCGTCGGCCGCCGCCTGGAGCCCGCCCTGTCGCTGGAGCAGCTCCATCAGGGCCTTGGTGTCCGGAGAGCGGAGCAGCTTTTCCAGGGCTGCCTTGTCCTTGAGGAGCTTTTCCGCCTGGGGCGTGTGCAGGATGCTGCCGGGCTGTGAATTGTTTGCCATGTGGGATCCCTCCATCTAAGATATGACCGGACTCATGGTATTATATGTGACTTTTTCCCAGAGGTGACCGAAATGAAGAAGGTATTGGTCCTGTCCGACTCCCATGGGGATGTGGACGCCATGGAGCGGGCGGCGGCCCGGGAGCGGCCCGACCTGATCCTCCACCTGGGGGATCTGTGCCGGGACTTTGACGAGCTGCGGCGGCGTCTGCCCATGACCCAGGCCATGCAGGACGTCTGCGGCAACTGCGACGGTTTCACCGAGGTGCCCGACCAGCGGGTGCTGCTGGTGGAGGGAAAGCGCATCCTCATGATGCACGGCCACCGGTACGAGGTGAAGCTGGGGTATTCCAGGGCCATGTGGGCGGCCCGGGAGGCCGAGGCCGACATCCTGCTGTGCGGCCACACCCATATCGCCCTGGACCGGGACCTCATGGGGCTCCACCTCATGAATCCCGGCTCCTGCCGGGGCAGCCGGGGGACCTACGGTGTGATCGAGCTGGGGGAGGGGGAGTCCCTCTTCCGTATCGAAGAGAACAGAGCCGGCGCGTGACCGGCGGAAGGAAGTGACGGGTATGTTGCTGACCATCGACGTGGGCAACACCAACATGGTATTCAGTGTATTCGACGGGGAGACCCTGAAGGGGAGCTTCCGGCTGACCACGGTGGCTGGGCGGACCTCCGACGAGCTGGGCATGGACATCTGGAACCAGCTCTCCCGGCTGAGGATCAGACCGGAGGATCTGGCAGATGTGATCATCAGCTCGGTGGTGCCGCCGGTGATGGCGGCCCTCACCGACGCCCTGGTGCGCTATCTGGGCAAGACGCCCATCGTGGTGGATGTGGACGTGGACCCGGGCCTTCCCTATGGAGTGGAAAGCAACGAGCACCTGGGCACCGACCGGTCGGTGGCCTGTGTGGCGGCCATCCACAAGTACGGCGCTCCCATCATCCTGGCCGATATGGGCACCGCCACCACGGTGGACGCCATCAGCCGGGAGGGGGTCTATATGGGCGGCTGTATCACCGCCGGTGCCCGGATCTCCATCGAAGCGCTCTTCCAGAAGACCGCTCTGCTGCCCCAGGTGAATCTGGCACTGCCGGAAAAGGTCCTCAGCGGCACCGCCGTGGGTCAGATCCAGGCCGGGGCGGTGCTGGGCTACATCGGGGCCATGGAGCGCCTCATCACCCAGGCCCGGGAGGAGATCGACGAGCCGGAGGCCATCGTGGTGGCCACCGGCGGTCTGGCGCCGGTCATCGCTGCCGGCACCGACCTCATCGACGTGGTGGACGGGCAGCTCATCCCCGACGGGCTGCGGCTCCTGTACCGGAAATACCTGGGGGAGCATACATAAAAGGAGGGAGGACGTGTCCGTGGGACGCGAGAAGACCATCGACATGACCCGGGGAGAGCCTCTGGGCCTCATCGTGCGGTTTTCCCTGCCCCTCTTGGTGGGCAATGCCTTTCAGCAGCTCTACAACATGGTGGACAGCTGGGTGGTGGGCCAGTTCGTGGGCACCACCGCCCTGGCGGCGGTGGGGATCGCCTTCCCGGTGGTCTTTCTCCTCTCATCGCTGTTCATCGGCCTGTCCATCGGCGCCAGTGTCATGATCGCCCAGTTCATCGGCTCAGAGGACAGGGACGCCGTCCGCCGCAGCGTGAATACGGCGTACGGCGCCTTCATGGTCAGCATCATTCCCCTCACCCTCTTCGGCCTGGCCATCGCCGGGCCTGTTCTGCGGCTCATCCAGGTGCCGGAGAGTACCTATGATCAGGCACATATCTATTTGCTGGTGGTTTTTGCCGGCATCATTGGCAGTCTGGGCTATAACATCAACGCCGGTATCCTTCAGGGGCTGGGGGACAGCCGGACGCCGCTGCTCTTTCTGGCGGTGGCCTGCGTCCTCAACATCGTGCTGGACCTGGTCTTCGTGCTGGTCTTCCACTGGGATGTCTTCGGCGTGGCCCTGGCCACCATCATCGCTCAGATCAGCTCCTGGCTCTTCGGTATCTTCTATGTGAACCGAAAGTACAGCTACTTTTCCATTCACCCCTTCCGGCTGGCCATCGAGAAGCCACTGCTCCAGCGGGTGCTGCGGCTGGGGGTGCCCTCCGGCATCCAGCAGTGCCAGCTGGCGGTGGCTGTGCTGGTGCTCCAGGCCCTCATCAACAGCTTCGGGGAGCAGTTTGCCGCCGGCTTCTCCGCCGCCAATAAGATCGACACCTTTGCCTTCATGCCCATCGACAGCTTCGCCCTGGCGGTGACCACCTATGTGGGCCAGAACGTGGGAGCGGGGCGGCTGGACCGGGTTAAGACCGGCGTGCGGAAGGCTCTGGTGCTGTGCATCGTGGTGTGCGCCGTCATGTCGGCCCTGGTGGTGCCCAACTCCGACTTTTTCCTCTCCATCTTCAGCTCCGACCCGGCGGTGATCCAGGCGGGCCGGGCCTATCTCATCCGGGTCCTCTCCACCATGGTGCTGCTGGCGGTGATGTACCCCCTCAACAACGCCCTCCGGGGTGCTGGCGCCGTGGTGACCCCTATGGTGTCCAACATCGTGGCTCTGTGGGCGGTCCGGGTGCCGGCGGCCTACCTGCTGGCCCATTTCTACGGCAGGGATGCCCTCTACTGGGCCTATCCCATCGGCTGGGCCGTCGGTATTCTTATCAGCGGTGCGGTCTACCTGCGCGGCCGGTGGAAACGCTCCTGTCCGGCAGCCCAGATCACAGAATGAAAGAAGCTCCGTTGGAATGGACCATTCCAACGGAGCTTCTTTGGTTTCTCAACGGTATGCGTTACAGGTTGAAGTAGCGGGCGGCGTTGTGGTAGCAGATGCCCTCCACGATCTTTTTCAGGGCCTCCTCGTCGTTGGGGTACTCGCCGTTCTCCACCCAGCGGCCGATGAGGTTGCACAGGATGCGGCGGAAGTAGTCGTGCCGGGCGTAGGAGAGGAAGGAGCGGGAGTCGGTGAGCATGCCCACGAAGTTGCCCAGCAGGCCCAGGCTGGCCAGGGACTTCATCTGGTCCTCCATGCCGGTCTTGGTGTCGTTGAACCACCAGGCGGAGCCGTGCTGGATCTTGCCGGGGATCTCGTCGGACTGGAAGCAGCCCAGCAGGGTGCCCAGCTGTGCGTTGTCGGCGGGGTTGAGGGAGTAGAGGATGGTCTTGGGGCACTCCTCGGTCAGATCCAGGGCGGAGAGGAGCTGGGCGATGTTGCCGCCGCAGGTGTTCTGGGCGATCATGTCGAAGCCGGTGTCGGCTCCCATGCGCCGGAACATCCGCTCATTGTTGTTGCGCAGGCAGGAGTAATGGAGCTGCATGACGATGCCCAGGCGGTGATAGGCCCGGCCCAGGTGCAGCAGGAGGGTGGTCTGATAGCCCTCGATCTCAGCCAGGGTCAGCTCCTCACCGGCCATGGCCTTCCGGAAGGCGGTGTCGGCCTCGGCTATGGTGCAGGCGCGGAAGGGCACATAGTCCAGGCCGTGGTCGCTGGCCCGGCAGCCCATTTTTGCAAAGAACTCCAGCCGCTCTACCAGGGCGTCACAGACCTCCCGGGCGGAGGTGAGAGCCTCCTTGCCCACGCTGGCGGCCAGCTTGCCCATATAGTCGGCAAAGCCGGCCTTGTTGATGTTGACGGCCTTGTCGGGGCGGAAGGAGGGGCAGACCTGGAAGGTGATGGTGGGATCGTTGGCGATCTTCTCGTGCCACTCCAGGGAGTCGATGGGGTCGTCGGTGGTGCCGATGAAGGCCACGTTGGCCTTCCGGATGAGGCCGCGGACGGTGAGGTCGGGGTCGTGGCGCAGCTTCTCGCCGGTCAGGTCCCAGATCTCCTTCACGGTCTTGGGGGAGAGGTAGCCCTGGTAGTCAAAGAATTTCCGCAGCTCCAGGTTGCACCAGTGGTACATGGGGTTGCCGATGGCCATCTCCACGGCCTCGGCAAACTTCTCCATCCGTTCCAGTCCGGGCTTGGCGCCGGTGACATAGTCCTCGCTGACGCCGTTGGAGCGCATGAGCCGCCACTTGTAGTGGTCGCCGAAGTAGGTGCCGTCGGGGTTCTCTCCCCCCAGCCATACCTGGGCCAGGTCGTCAAAGCGCCGGTCCTCATAGATCTCCTGGGGGGGGATGTGGCAGTGGTAGTCCACCAGGGGGAGGGACTCAGCGTAGTCGTGGAAGAGGTGCTTTGCGGTCTCGGTCTCCAACAGGAAATCCTGGTCCATAAATGCTTTCATGGCGATGGGACGGCGCAGGGGCGCCGCCGCGAACCTCCTTTTTCAAAATAGCCGGAAGACGGCGCACTCCGGAGGGGAGGCGCCGCCTTTGGGATGATGTTACCGCTGGATGCGGCCGGAGCCGTCGCCGCCGGCCAGCTTCTCCACCTCGGCGACGGTGACCATGTTGTAGTCGCCCTCGATGGAATGCTTCAGAGCGGAAGCCGCCACGGCGAACTCCACAGCCTCCTGAGTGGACTTGCCGCTGAGCAGGGCGTAGATGAGACCGCCGCCGAAGCTGTCGCCGCCGCCCACGCGGTCGATGATGTGGAGCTCGTACTTCTTGGAGAAGCAGTACTCGTCGGAGGCCACGTCGTAGAGCATGGCGCTCCAACCGTTGTCGAAGGCGGAGTGGGACTCGCGGAGGGTGATGGCCACCTTCTCGAAGCCGAACTTGTCGGCCAGCTGCTTGGCCACGGACTTGTAGCCCTCGTGGTTCAGGGTGCCGGCGTAGATGTCGGTGGCCTCGGCCTCGATGCCGAACACGTCCTTGGCGTCCTCCTCGTTGGAGATGCACACGTCCACGTACCGGCACAGCTCGGTCATGG
>CAUBHZ010000150.1 GCA_958435885.1 uncultured Intestinimonas sp.
GGTCATGACGTTCTTCATCTTGGTCCGCACGAAAGCGGCGCCCTTGCCGGGCTTCACGTGCTGGAACTCCACGACCTGCATGACCTGACCGTCCATCTCGAAGGTCACGCCGTTACGGAAATCACTGGCAGTAATAGGCATTGGTACTCATCCTCCAAAAGAAGCATCTGTTTTTCCACGTCGGGGCGCAATGGCCCCTTGCCCATGAATTATCTAAGTTATTTTACCCTATTATTCCCCGATTTGCAAGGGGTTTTCCCCCACTTCTCAGAGAATGATCAGTTCTTTGGGTGATTTGGTGATATCGATGCAGCCGTCCGCGGTCAAAACCGTCACATCTTCGATGCGGACGCCGAACTTTCCGGGCAGGTAGATGCCCGGCTCGGCGGACATGGCGGTGCCCACGGGCAGCAGGGTCTCGTCCCGGGTGTTGGCGTTGGGGGACTCGTGGATCTCAATGCCCACGCTGTGGCCGTAGCCGTGGCCGAAGTACTCGCCGTAGCCGGCGTCCTCGATGACCTTGCGGGCGGCGTCGTCGATGCTCTTGCCGGGGACGCCCGCCTTGGTGACGGCGATACCGGCCTTCTGGGCCTCCAGCACGATCTGGTAGACCTTCTTCATCTCCTCGGTGGGCTCACCCAGGGCCACGGTGCGGGTCATGTCGGAGCAGTAGCCGCCGTAGACACAGCCGAAGTCCATGGTGATAAAGTCGCCCTTCTGGACCTTGCGCTCGCCGGGGATGGCGTGGGGCTTGCTGCCGTTGGGGCCGGAGGCCACGATGGGGTCGAAGGACATGCGCATGGCGCCGAAGCGGAGCATGTCGTACTGGAGCTTGGCGGCGATCTCCTGCTCGGTCATGCCGGGCTGGATGAACTTGCAGATCTCGTCAAAGGCCCTGTCGGTGATCTCCTGGGCCTTCAGCATGAGGGCGATCTCCTCCTCGTCCTTGGCGGCCCGGAGGTCATTGACCAGCTTCTGGGCGGGCACCAGGGCGGCGGTGAGGCCCTCCTCCCACACGTGGAAGGCGGACACCGACATGTACTCCTCCTCGAAGCCCAGCTTCTGGACGCCGTGCTTGTCGATGACCTCCTGGACCATGGCCCGGTAATTCCGGTTCCGGTCGGTCATGGTGATCTCGGCCCCGGTGATGAGGTCGTTGGCGGCCTCGATGTACCGGGAGTCGGTAAAGTAGTAGCAGGCCTCCGGCGTCACCACCACGTTGCCCTCCCCGTGGAAACCCACGGCGTAGAACTCTCCGGGCTCACTGTTGAGCAGCATGGCGTCGATGCCGTACTCCGGCAGCTTGGCCGCAATGGCTTTGAGATGGTTCATAACAAAGACTTCCCTTCTATATGCGATTTCTTGGAATAATAAGATTAAACGGGTCGAAAAGCAAGCAGGACCAGCAATACGCCAATGATACAGGCGGCGATCCCGGCGATGCGGTAGACAGGCAGCACTGCGTCAGATGGCTCGGCGTTTTTGAACCGCCAGCCATGGGAGAGTGTCCACGCTGCGGTGGGAGAAACTGCATGGAAAGCGCCTACAACCAGAAAGAGAACGCCTGCCAGAAGCAGACCACCGTTGGCGTCCAATGTGCCTCGGGGCTCCGCCGCCTCCAGGACCTCGAGGAGGGTATATCCATCGACATAGCCGCCAGCCTCCGGGTCATGGTCGTCGCTGCAGCCCCAGAGCTCCCCGTCGTCCCGCTGCGACCACCAGCAGGTGGAGCCGTCGGGATAGGTGAACGTGCCCGAGCCAGGGTTCCGCTCATAGCGGTATACCTGGCCGCCGCTGGTGATGGTACCGTCCTCCATGTTGACGGTATAATGGTTCTCCTTATATTCGATCTCCTGCTCCGTCCGGTCATCAGAGGAACAGGCGCACAGCGACAGCAACAGGATGAGAGCCAGGCACAGCATCCGCCTCATATCCAGTCTCCTCTCACATCAGATGCTTCAGATAGAGCTGCTTCATGGTCAGGGCGTCCACGTCCTGGGTGCCCGCCGACTCACAGATGATGGTGGGGCTCCAGTCCCGCCGGGCCAGCTCCGCCATCAAAGGCGTCGGGTCTGGCCCGAAATCCTCCTGGTCGAAGGTCAGATGGATCTTCTCCCCGCCGTTGGGGGTGAAGGCGATCTTGGAAAAGTGGCTGTGGAAGCGGCTGGCACGGTCAGGCCCCAGCAGCTCCTCCACCCGGTCCAGCATCTTCGCTGTGGCCTCCAGCCCCTCCAGCTCCCCCAGGGAGCGGGCGTAGAGGTGGCCGAAGTCGATGCAGGGCAGGAGCCGCTCGTCCAGCTGGCACAGCTCCAGCACCTCGTCCAGGTCCCCCAGCTGGTTGATCTTTCCCATGGTCTCGGGACACAGGGTGATGTGGCCAAAGCCCTCCCCGTCACAGGCCGCCATGACCTCCCGCAGGGATTTGAGGGCGGTGTCCAGGGCCTCCCGCCGGGTGCGCTTCATGAGGGCACCGGTGTGGACGGTGACCCGCGTCGCCCCCATCCAGTCCGCCGCCTGACAGGCGGAGAGGATGTAGCCCGTGGTCTTCTTCAGGCTCTCCGGGTCGGGATTGGCCAGATTGATGAAGTAAGGGGCATGGAGGGAGAGCGCGATACCGCTGGCCTTTGCGGCCTCTCCCACGGCCCGGGCGGTCTCCTCCCCTATGTTGACCCCCTTGCCGCACTGGTATTCAAAGGCGTCCAGCCCTCGCTCCGCCAGCCAGGCAGGGTATTTGACCGAGCTCTTGCCCTTATAGTTTTCCGCCTGTCCGGCGGGTCCGAATCGTGCGCTGATACGATCACTCCTTTCTCGTCCGGCGCCGCCCCAGGGCCCGGAAGGGCTCCTCCACGGCGTACCGGAGGTAGCGGCCGGGGTTGCCGGCCAGCTCTA
The DNA here is from genome assembly GCA_958435885.1 of uncultured Intestinimonas sp. The sequence continues at coordinate 2,890 of CAUBHZ010000150.1, forward strand.
TGGGCTCCACCATGAGGGCAAGCACCCCCGTCCGTTTGGCGCCCAGAATATCGGTAAAGATCTGATCCCCCACCATGGCGGTCTGGGCGCTGGTGCGCCCCATCTGCTCCATGGCCCGGAGAAAGCCCCCGGACTTGGGCTTGCCCGCGTGGCCCAGGAAGGGGATGCCCAGAGCCCTGGCAAAATGCTCCGCCCGCCTGGGCTTGCGGCTGTTGGAGAGGAGGAACAGGTCCACCCCCGCCGCCGCCAGGCCGTCCTTCCAGGCTCGGAGAGCTGGGTCGGGCTCCGGCTGGCCGTATTTGGCCAACGTATTGTCCAGGTCGGCCAGCAGCAGGGTGATCCCCCGCCGGGCCAGAGCTGTGCCGTCGATCTGATAGACGGAGGGATAAACCCCGTCCGGGATGAGAGAAAAAGCCATGCTGCACCTCATGAAACTGATCTTGTCCGCATAGACTGCATTATACCAGTTTCCAACAAAATGGACAAGGGGGAGCAACGCGCATGGGAATGAGATCCCAACTGATCCTGGCCGTCCCGCCGGAGGATGTGACGGCGGCCCAGAGCTACGGCCTCACACTGGCCCACGTGGCCTACCGGGTGGGAGGTGGCCCACACCTGTTCCGGTCCAACCTGCCCATTCCGGTGCGGGGCGGGCTCATGTACATCGACGACAGCGGCTTTGACGGCCGTGGCACCCCGGACGCCTTCTGTCAGGAGGTGGTCCGGGAGTGTTCCGCCCGGGGCTTCGGGGGCGTCATCTGCGCCTTTGACCGGAATCTCCCCCTGCTTGCCGCCATTGTGACTCAGCTGGGTCCCATGCTGTCCCGGCAGAGCCGGAGCTTTTACGTCTCCGAACCCTACGGCCGCCACACCGCCGTTGGTCGGGTCCTCATCCCCACCGCCCTCTCCGGCGGCAGCCTGCGGCAGCGGCTCAGTGAGGCGGCGGAGCGCTACGGCGCCGGCCGGGTGGCCCTGGCGGTAGAGCGGTCGGCGGAGGACTTTTTCCTCCCCTCCCCTACCGGCCAGGGACGCCCCCTCACCCGAGAGGAGCTGGCGGCCAAGCGAAAGGAGCTCTCCCCTTCCATCTTCTTTTCCGATGAGCTGTGTGCCCGTTATTTCACCTACATGAACCGGCAGAGCGGCGCCCACTTCGTCCTCTTCGACGACGCCGGCTCCATCCAAAAAAAGCTGCGGCTGGCCGAGGCCCTGGGCATCGACCGGGCGCTGCTCTTCTACCCCGAGGTGTCCGACCTCCTGCCGGACATATTGGGCTGAAAAAAATACGAAAGCCCAGCGCCTTGCGGCGCTGGGTCAAAATGCCGGTACTTTCCCGGCCCAAGCGGGCCGGAAAAGTCTTCGCTGCGCTCACCGCGCCCCAAGGGGCACGGGGCATTCGATCCCACGCGAGGCGGGCCGCCGCCCCCTCGCGCTCCCCCGCCGGGTCAGGGCCCATGTCCGTAATATTATCGCTGGAGGCAATACGAAAGCCCAGCGCCTTGCGGCGCTGGGCTTTATGCGCATCAATAGAACTTCTTACGGTTCTTACGGGCGGCCTCGGACTTCTTGCGGCGCTTGACACTGGGACTCTCGTAGTGCTCGCGCTTACGCACCTCAGCCAGCACTCCGGACTTGGCGCAGCTGCGCTTGAAACGCTTCAGCGCGCTCTCCAGAGACTCGTTTTCTCTCACATGGACTTCCGACATCTATTTCCCCTCCCTCCGAAGTGATGGGAGAACCACCACATAAAGGGCCATATTTATGGCTTTAACAGTAGTATTATATGCAATTCCACGGCACTTGTCAAGAGGTCAATTCCGCCGCGCCTGTTTCCTTTTTCCACAAATGGTGGAAAACTCTCAGGCCTTGGGCTTCATAACCACGTTTACCAGCTTGTTTTTGACCACGATGGTCTTGACCACCTTCATGGTCTCCAGCATCTTGGCCACCTTGTCAAGAGCCAGGGCGGCGTCCACACAGGTCTGGTCGTCGCTGTCCAGAGGCACGGTGACGGTGCCCTTCAGCTTGCCGCCCACCTGGACGGCCAGGGTGACCTCGGCCTCCACGGTCTTGCTCTCGTCGTAGACGGGCCAGGACTGCTGGCAGGCCATGGCGCCGGTCTCGGCGGCGTAGCCCATGTTCTCCCACAGCTCCTCCACCATGTGGGGGGCGAAGGGGGAGAGGAGCAGCAGCAGGGCCTTGTAGTCGCCCTTGGAGCAGCCGTTGGCGTAGAAGTCGTTGACCATAGCCATGAGGGCGGCGATGGCGGTGTTGAACTTCATGGCCTCGATGTCCTGGGAGACCTTCTTGATGGTCCGGTGGATGCAGCCCTCGTTGGCGGCGCTGTAATCCATGCTGTCGGTGGCCTGCTCGGAGAGGTTCCACACCCGGTCCAGGAAGCGCTTGCAGCCCTTCACGGCGTTGTCGCTCCAGGCGGCAGCCTTCTCGAAGTCGCCGATGAACATGATATAGAGGCGCATGGTGTCGGCGCCGTAGGCGGCAATGACATCGTTGGGGTTGACCACGTTGCCGCGGCTCTTG